>JAGQPC010000664.1 GCA_020426925.1 Planctomycetales bacterium
CCGACCAGTGGCGTCCCCTGGATCTGCGGAATCAATTCAACTCGCGGGCCGAAATGGCCATCGCCTTGTCCAGCCAGCCAATCAATCGATCGATTGCGCACAGTCCAAACTAACACGTCGAGGATGCCGTTTCCGTCGAAATCTTCGAAAACACCATTGAATAAGCCAACGCCGGTAAGTTCGCTCTGAGCCGTTCGCAAGCGTCCGAAGTCACCGTTCCCGATATTTTCGCGCCAATGCAAAAGCGTTGGCGGCGGATTACGACTCTCGCTCCTAGAGAGATAGAAGAGATCAAGATCGTCATCTGCGTCTAGGTCAACAAGCCGGCTAACGCTCGCGGCTACGCGATCTCGGAATTCACGGCGTTCTAATCTACCGTCTACGTTGATAAACCAATGAGGGGTCTCGCCGAACGCTGCGTAGATATCGTCGAATCCGTCACTGTTTAGATCGACTAGAAATACGTTTTCCTCTTCAATTAATGCAGAAACACTACGTAGAAGATGCGGTTGCGCGCTCATTGTCTGGTTACCCAGATTGGCATACCACTGTATTTCGTACCGGGACCAGACTATGACATCTACGTTTCCGTCTCCGGTAATTTCGACAAACGCTCCTTGCGTGAACCAATCAAGTCGTTCCTCAAGTACTCGAGGTTCTGAGAACGCGCCTTCTCCGTTCAGATTCTCGCTCCATGCCAATGTTGTTTCGCCGACCCGAATCAGTAAATCGACATCTCCGTCACGATCAAAGTCACCAGAATCAAGTACGCGAGTATTTAGCGGCAACGCCACCGCTGGAAACTCGCCGTGCGAGGTTCTGTTTTCGATCCAAACCGGTTGACCTCCGTTGCGAATATCGAAAACGAAGTCCAGGTCTCCGTCGGAATCGAAGTCGTCACTGATCACGGCGTACAGGTCGTCCTGCGTGACTTGAATCGGCGGTGCAAATGAGAAGTCGCCAAAGACCGGCGCAGGCTTTGGCTGTTGCGGTCGATAGTCGCCACTTGAAAAAGCGAAAACCAAGTCAGCCGAATCGAAATCGTCGTTGCCGTCCCAATCTCCTTCGGCCCATGTTGCGTTGCCATCGATTCCGTCTTCGTACTTTGCAAATTGGAACACATGAACGAAGTCGCTTGAGTCGAACACTCCGTCCCAATTCGAATCGCCGATTGAACTACCGTAAAACTCCGTGATCAAGTACTCCACATCGCCGCGATCGACAACTGAATCGGCGTTTAGATCAAATTCAATCCGACGTACGTCGCTTCGGATTTCCGCCTGCAACCGGTCAACATCGTGAACGCAATCAACGCACTCAAGCCGGACGTTGCCCAGAGGTCCTCCGCCTGCAAGCGAGCCGTCGATTTTCAGCCGGTCGTGAACCGACCTCCATGTGAGGTTTTGCGGCAGCACGGGACCTAAACCGCCGATCTGGAAACCGTTGGCGTCGAATCGAAAGAGTGTATCCTCCGTCGATCTGTCAAAGGGACCATTCCAATCGTCTGGCTGAACAGTGTCAAATGAACTGTCGGCCGAGCGAATAAGCAGCGACGTTAGCAACTTGCCATTTGTGTCAAGGTTTAGCTCGCCAGTTTCCGGAGAGTATGACACCAGAACGTCCGTGTTCGCGATTCGCCGACGCAACGGTGACAAATCGTTGTCAGCGGGATCGCCTTCAGCATACGGGCCAGTCAGATACAAACCGGAATCGGCTAACAACCGTAAATCGTTGTCGTCAAAGATGCCGTCTCCTGATGGCGGACTGTCGATCGTTCCGCCCGGTCCGCCGGTCCAGTCACCCGTTTGCCAGTCAGCTTCGCTTCCGAATCGACCGCTCTTACCGACCTGAATCAAATCGAATTCGTCGATACGGAAGTCCAGATTGGCATCGCCGATTTGGAGTGGGGTGGTATTTGGCAAGTGCTGGACGTGGATTTCATGAGTAGCACCATCGATCCACCACGGTACCTCGTGGTCGTCATACGCCACGCATTCCACCGCGTCAACATTTCCATCCTGGTTGATGTCTCCCAAGTCGCAAATCCACTCGAAACCGCGTGGCGGAATGTGACTTGTGCCGAAGTAGACGCCAGAAAACGGGCCATTTTGATTGTAGCTTTCTAAAATGCCATCACTGTTCCAGTCCGTAAGACTCCAGGAATCGTCAAAATAACCACCAAGTGTGGCGCCCTCCGAAAATTGCAGATTCGCTTGGTTTTTCAGCCAAATATATGAAGCGTTTGCGGGTGCGATATTGGCGACAGAACGTGCGATCATCAAATCGGGCAATCCATCGGAATCGATGTCCTGAAGACCTAGATGCGTCATCACTGTATACGGTTCCCCGATCATCTCCGGTTCCATCGGTTGCTCTTCATGAACGACGACTGTGCGAAATTCTCCGTTGCCTTGATTGACGTGTAGCTGAGCTTTTCCATCGATGGCGTTTGTAAAATCGATGTCTCCGTCAGCGTCGATATCGCCGGCATCAAAACGTCCCGCAATGGGTGACTCAATAACCTGAGTCACAGCGAATGTCCCTTTGCCGTCCGTGTTTTCAAAGAGTCGAACTTGACTTCCTGAAACAACGACGAAGTCAATGTCTCCGTCGCCACCAACATCCATTGTGTCGGACTGATCCAGGCGCTGAAGACTCTCGGGGAAAGCATGCACTTGGTCAAATTCGCCATTGCGATTCTCAATCCAAGAATACTGAGAAACCTCGCGACCGTAGTCGAGGGCTACAAGATCAAGATCCTGATCGCCGTCCAGATCGAGGTGCATGAACGGTTCGTGATCAACGGCGAGTTCATGCTCAACGAAATTCCCCTGTCCATCAACGTTTTCGAACCAAGCGTTTCGAGCGTAGACGTCCAGGTCGCCATCGTTATCAAGATCGGCCAGCGCCGTCAGCAGTCGACGTTGCTCAAGATCTTCAATTCGCCGACTCAGCCGCAGCTTTCGATGATTGGCCATCATTGTTCCCCCGAACCCGATCGTGCAGTGCTAATCGCCATAGGGTAACGATTTTGCGGGATTGATGCTCGGAAAAAACGACAACGCATTCGCCTCAGGATGCCGCGTCCTGTGTGTCCTGTCTGAAATGCGATGCGCAGTTTCGCCTGAACCTTCTTCGCGTTCAAGTTTGCTTCGCCCGCCGCGTCGGATGAACACCCGCAAGATCGAGCGAATACTCGACTTCGCGATTGCAGTTTTTCCGCGAAATCCCGGAGTCTTCATCCGACAACTCGATCGGTTTCACTGGATGTTCCGATTGTAGCGATTGAACTAAAACGAGTGGTTCTCATTGCCGTTACGTTTAGTCTCAATGCATCAATTTCACTTTTAAGAAAATCTGTTTCTGTTGCGCGTTTTCGGAGACTAATTCTGTCGCGCAATCATACTCGTCGTATCAACTCGAATTTTACGTTTTGTATCGGTAGAGGCACTTACGATGAGACTATCACTAATCCTTGTATTTCTTGTTTGTACTGTCGGACGAGCTGACTTCGTTACGCCGAATGTTCCTGGCGTGTCGTACAACAGCATCCCGTTCGGAGCAGGCGTTACGACCAGTCGTTATCAGCAAGTTCACGACGCAGGGCAGTTTGCAACTCCAATCCAAATCGATTCTCTGTCGTTTTCACCTGAAGACACGGGCGGTTTGATCGGAACATTTCAATTTCGTTTGGGTGTCACAAGCGTTGCAGTTGGCGCGCTTTCGACCGATTTGGATTCCAACATCACGGGCCCGATCACGACTGTCTTCTCTGGTTCTGTCGCTCAGCCGATCAGCGCTTCGGGGCATGACTCGTTCTCAGCGCAGTTCCCGTTTACGACGCCCTTTGTTTATGATCCAAGTGCAGGGAATCTACTGATTGAGATGACGATGTGGAATGGAGGCTATGTAGGGCAAACGTACATGATGTCGTATACAACCGAAACTCCGCATGCATCGCGTGCTTGGGAAACAGGCGGAGAAGGCGTGTTTGCCAACGGCGCAGACAACAACGCGTTGCGGATTAAACTGGGGACTTCGACTGCAGTGCCAGAACCTTCGAGCATCCTGATGCTCGGGTGCATCGCCGGATGTATTGGTGCGACGACGATTTGGCGACGTTGGAAAAAGAAATCGTAGGACCCCCAGACACTAATTACGGAGTCAGCACAGAGCAAATTGTGGTGCCGAAACGCTCAGCTTTCCCGTGAATCTGAACCTCTCTTGTGGCTAACCCAATGTTCGCAACCGTGCGGACATTGGGTTTTTCTTTTGCCGAACCGATTTATGTCGAGTTTCGTAATCAGTTGTTTCCAAATCGAGACAGGATCCGCACGCTTCAATCGTTGTGGTTCATTTGTTTGGACTGATATACTGCGGAGAGCTTGATCTAGCCGTGCGAATGTTGCTGTTGTCGATTCCGCGGAAGAAGGGCGCACGCTTTGCGAGGAGTTCCTCGCGATCCTCGTATTGACTCTAGAAACATATGACGCCACTTGTCCAGATAGCGATGTACGGCTGGATTCCGGTCAGCCTAATCATGTTCCGCGAATGGCGCGGATATCGAGGCGTCCTGTTTTGCTTCGTCGCGGGAACCGTATTTCTGCCCGAAACAATTATGCAGTTTGGAGGGATTCCCGATTACTCGAAATTCGCCGCGATCTGTTACGGTGTGCTGTTAGCTGCTGCCTTGCTGGATCCTCGCGCACTGCTAAGCCCAAGGCTCAGCTGGTATGACCTCCCGATCGTGGTCTATTGCCTAATCCCGATTCCGTCGTGCCTAGTTAACGGACTGAGCTTTACCGATGGCGTGAATTACATGATTACTCACGCTCTGGAATGGGGGCTTCCGTATTTTATTGGAAGAGCATTCCTGTCTTCGTTTGCTGCGTTTCGTTCTACGGTATTTGCCGTTTTCTTAGGCGGCCTCGCCTGTATTCCGTTTTGCCTGTTTGAAGCTCGGATGAGCCCGATTCTAAGCAGGGTCGTTTACGGAATTCGCAGTCCGTGGAACGCAGAGCGACTCGGTGGTTACCGACCGTGCATCTTCTTTGAGGACGGGCTACAGCTTGGATTGTGGATGACAGCGGCGACGCTGTGCGGATTCGCCGTGTTTCGATTTAAGACGCACCGACGACTATACGGCATGCGCATTGGCTACTTACTTAGCATGCTACTAGTGACGACGATTCTTTGTCGGTCCACGGGAGCACTCGTCCTGCTGATCGCGAGCATGTCGCTGGTATACCTTTGGCAAAAGACGCGTTGGCCGCTTCCGATTATCTTGCTTGCCTTGTTTCCCATCGTTTATATGGGGCTTCGCGTAACTTCTACCTACAATTTTTCGCACGTCGGGGCGGTGGCAAAACAGACCGTTGGCGCGGACCGAGCTCAATCGTTCGAGTTTAGAACCGACAACGAGGACATATTGATCGAACGCGCCCTCCAATCTCCTTTGTTAGGATGGGGCGGATTCGGCCGCAATCGTGTAAAAGATGATCTGGGCAAGGATATTGCGATTACTGATGGTTTTTGGGTAATCTTGCTAGGTAGCCATGGACTCGTTGGTCTGGTTTCATTTTACCTTAGCCTGTTGGCTATTCCGATGCTCTGCGTTCTCCGCTTTTCTTCCCGACGTTACCGATCGTACGATTCTGGCGCGCTAATTGCGGTAAGTGTGCTTGTCGTGATCATAGCACTAGACGGCCTGTTGAACGCATTTACAACTATTGTTTACCCACTGTGTTTGGGTGGATTGGCGACTGTTTTGGCAACGCGAGATGCCGTCTTGATGAAAACGTATCTCGAATCAGAACTTTTGGAAGAAGAAACTCCTACTGTTACCACGCGAAAACTATGGCCACAGCCGTTCGCGGATGTGGCTGGCGGGTATTCCGGGAACCACCCGCGAATCCCTAAAGCGACCAGTTTTGACACCATCGAAGATGAAAGCTCGTTAAATGAGACAAGGTAACCTGCAGATTTCGCAACGTCCTGTGGCCGAAAGCCGACCGGTGCGCACCGTCAGCGTGCGTGCGGGGGGCCACGACGAAGACACCGACTCGCTTATCCTGACGGTAGTTCAGCGTCGATGGAAACTGCTCGCGTTGAGCACACTGCTGAGTGCCGCTCTTGCGACCTACGCTTACCACAAGCACACGTTGCCGAAATCGATCACGACAGGTCAGCTGAAGCTAAGGGCAATGCCCTATTCTCCGAACACCCAATCCATTCGTCAGTCGACATTGACGATTAAGGAATTGCTGCGTTCCAACGAATGCCTGTCTGCTATTCGCAAAAAACATACTCTGGGCATGCCAGTGAAACAATTGCGCGAAGCATTTGCGATCGAGGCATCGCGATTTCAAGATTACATTACGGTCGAATTCACGTGGTCAAACGGGCAAACGGGAATTGACGTCGTCAACGACTTGATGCAAATGACGTGTGACTTGGTGGCGTCCGACCGCAAAGCGACGTTGCAGAAATGGACCGAAGTCAAAGACTACGAGATCGCTGATCTCGATGTCGAAATTGAAAAA
>JAGQPC010000665.1 GCA_020426925.1 Planctomycetales bacterium
CGATTTGGATGGAGACGGTGACGCCGACCAGGCCGATCGAACGTTTTGGGTCCAAGACTTGTCCAACACGTACTTCGGTGACTCCGATTTCAATGGCGAGTTTAATAGTGGCGACTTCGTTGCAGTCTTCGGTACTGCCAAGTACGAAACCGGTCAGCCAGCCACATGGGCCGAAGGTGATTGGAATGGTGACGGCATATTTGGCAGCGGTGACTTCGTGACCGCATTTGCTGGAGGCGGATACGAAGGTGGTCCTCGCGAAGGCGGCCTCCAGACTGTTCCAGAGCCATCAAGCATCGTCCTACTGGTTTGCGGTCTGCTCGGCCTGGTTGCTCGCAATCGCCGCTAGTACTTGCCATCACGCAATTGTTCGAAAAACGCGCGGCCAGTCTGCCGTGCGTTTTTTTTGTGCAGCAGCCGGTTATGCCAGATTGACGTCGCTGTTGTGGCCAATTCGCAAACGTGATTCGGTCCACTCATTCGAAAAACGGCCGCTTGGATCGAGCTCTGCGCAGGCGTCGCGAAATGCCGAGAGCTTCGGATAGAGCGTGTCGATCAATGTGTCATCGAGTGGGCAGACTTTTCCCCAGTGCGGGCGAGCGCCGAAGAGCTCCGCCATGCTGTACGCTACGAATTCCGCGAACGAATCGTATCCATCTCGGTCGTTCGTCCGTTGGTAGCTGATGAAGCTGATCGAGTATCGAGCTTGGTTGCCGCTGGCCGGCGAAATCAATGTGTCGTCAGGCAAAATCTTGCGAACGCAGATTGGATAGTGATGCGTGTACGTTCCGATCAATGATGACAACGGTTCCAGCAGCGAAATCTCTTCCAGCTTCGAATGCCAATCGCACAGGGCATCAGATTCTCCCGCGAACGCTCGAATCACGCATTGCACGTAGGCCAGGGATTCTGCGAGGCGTTCATCGGTAACAAACATTTCGATTTCAATGTGCCGAAACAATGCGTGATCCATGGTCAACACGACATCAGATCGATCCACAACTCGCCAATTTCGAATCACCATTCGATGCAGCACGTGTCGAAAAAAGAACTTCACCCCAGACGAACTTCGCAAGAATTGCACCAGCGTCAAGATAATCACGTGGAGCCCGACATCGATTCCTAACCACCACTGCCATCGGTAAATGGACGCATGCCAGCTGCGGTTCGATTGCGATTCACGACGGCTGTGCGTGAGAATCTTCCAGCTCCACGGCAGCAAGTAGAACTGCTGAAGCGGGTAGGCTTGCTCAAGTTCCAAAACGGCATCCAAGGAAGTTACCAGCTTTGCTGTTTCTTCGACGTTATAAAGGGGTCGAACTTCCATCGTTACGGAAACGACAACGCCCAGGCATCCCAGCGAGCACTGCGCTGCTTGAAGCTGTTCACCGGAATCGATGCAACGAATTGTCGCCAATCCTGTGTCCGCATCATAGACAGCGACACGAACCGATCGAACAAAACTCGACAGACAGCCTCGTCCAGAACCGTGCGTGCCGGTTGCAATCGCGCCGGCGATCGATTGCTTATCGATCAAGCCAATCGATGGAGTTGTCAGATTGTGCTCTGTTCGCAGGCGAGCCACCAAGTCGTGAACCTTGCAGCCAGCACCAACAACGGCAACCCGCTCGCCGTGTTGGTCTTCCACCGAAACTGAGTTGAAATGTTCCAGGCTGAGGAATATGCCCTCGGATCGAGCGGCATGACTCCACGCATGCAAACTGCCGCCGACACGAATCTGTTCGCCAGCGTGTCGGTCCAAGATCTCAAGGAGTTCTTTTTCGCTTTTCGGCGTGTATACACGGTTCGGTCGAAACCGAACATTTCTGCCAAAGTTTTCAATCAATGTTTCACTTGCCATGCGAGGACAAAATCATCTGCGGTGTGGAATTGGCAAGGTTCGCCAACCGAATGTGTTTTGATCCGCCATCGGAATCCGCAGAGACTCAGAAACAATGCATTCGTGCTGTTCAAAGCATATTTCAGTGCCCAAGCGGACTCTATTTGTACTTGATTTCAATGCGTCGCGTTGCGGTCCGCGGAGAAGTTTGCCAGATTTCTGCTTTGTTTGAATTCGGCAATGCGGGGAGTAGAGCCGCTGCAGGCCAGGAACTAGCTCTTTTTCGGAGCCTCCGCCAATGTGCTGGCTTATCCTGCGGTATCCGCCGCCAGCCCAAACAGTGTCGCAAATCGCAGTTCACGTTCGATACCTTTGACTTGCACTGACTTGAAATCGGAAAAACTGAAATCAGTGCTACACGCGTCAACGATTGCCTCCGAGACAACGACGTCGCCGCCCTTCGCGGTGTCG
>JAGQPC010000666.1 GCA_020426925.1 Planctomycetales bacterium
GAATCGTCGCCGAACGGTTCGCCACAATGGTGAACGATCTTTTCGAGCGTTTCCGGGAGCGTCGAACGCAGTTCCTGCTCCGTTAGTTCGAGCACGTGATGCTCGGTGCCGAAATGGTCGGCGACTCGCTTCGCGTCATCCGATTCGTCCCACTCGGCGCGATCAAAACCGATCGTAAACGTCTTCATCGGATGCAGGCCGGCAAGATGGGCATACGCTACAACGGCGCTGGAATCGATGCCTCCGCTGAGAAACACGCCCAGCGGCACTTCGCTTTGCAGACGTACTTCAACGCACTCCTGCAACAACGCGTCGAGTTGGTCTTGCCAATCTCGTTCTGACCGCGTTCTGTCTTCTTCAAAATTCAACTGCCAGTACGGAGCAATCGATAGTTGTTGCGAACGCAGGTCGTACACGCCATAACAGCCGGCCGGTATTTTCTTGATGTGTTTGTAGATCGTATCTGGCTGGTAGATGAACGCGAACTGCAAGAACTGACTGACAGTGGAATAATCAGGCTCGGAGAGACGGCTGTCGGCGGCCAACAGCGAATTGATTTCCGACCCGAAGCAAAACGAATCTGGCAGAGTTGAATAAAAGAGAGGCTTTTTGCCCAGTCGATCTCGGCCGAGAACTAGCTTGTTGTTTCGTTGATCGAAAATCGCGATGCCAAACATACCTCGCAACTTGGTAAAGCACTTTTCGCCCATCTCCTCGTACAGATGTACGACAACTTCGGTGTCGGAGTGAGTCGTGAATTGATGGCCACGCGCAATCAGGTCACTACGAAGATCGTTGAAGTTGTAGATCTCGCCATTGCAGACAACGTGAACGTCATTGGTCTCGTTCGATATCGGCTGATGGCCGCCGGCGAGGTCGATGATGCTCAATCTGCGCATGCCGATTCCGACTCCGTGCTCAGCATGAATGCCTTCGTCGTCGGGACCACGGTGAACAATCATGCTGTTCATCTGGTGCAGAGTATTGCGGATTTGTTCCGCCGCTAACTCGCGATCGGCAAGCCCAACGATTCCACACATAGCTATGCGCCTCCACCGGTCGTTACGGTTGAAGCGGATACTTCCGTGCGAACGTGGCCATGCGATTGCGATGACTGGTCGCCCAACGCTAAGCGATAGACGTCAATGATTCGATTCGCGACCGATTCGATGTCGAGTCCGCGATCAAGAATGGCTTGACGACCACCAGGAGCAACGTCCGCCGTGAGTACTGTCGCGAGCGTAGTGCCCAATTGCTCCGGATCGCGCTGACATACGTGCGAGCCCGCGACTCCATCGAGCAATTCTGTCACATCGCCCACAGGAACGCCGATCACGTGGACGTTACAGGCCATGGCTTCTTTCACGACGTTTGGTGAACCTTCAATGAACGAAGTCATCCACATTGCGTCGGATGCATTCATGTAAGCCGTGACGTCGTCCGGAGCGACACCCCAAAGCGGCACCATTTCGATGTCTCGGCCAAGCTGTTTCTTGGCAATGTCCAACGCTTGGCTGGCAAGTTGAAAACCTTTACGAGGGTTGTCTGGGTTTCCTGGAAACAGGACGTACGGTTTTTCGTCCGCCCATCCAAGTTGTTGACGAGCATGGGTTCGATCTTGTGGTTGGAAAAGGTCGATGTCGACTCCGTTCGGGATGACGTGGGAGCGAGTTGGCGCGATGACGTTCGCCATCTCTTGACTTTTGACGATGACTTGATCGACTCGTGGCGCAAGCTTGATGTGCGCCTTGACCATCTGGCGACTTCCCCAGGAGAGAGTGCCGAGGTGGTCGATCGGTGTGCCGAGCAGGTCGTCGCCCATGAACGAAACGACAATCGGCTTGCGGAATTGCAGTCGAGCGAGCAAACCGCAATAGCCAAAATGAGCGTGAATGAGATCAACATTTCCAAGTTGCTTGTACATACGAGGAATCGCTTGTAAGTACTTCAGCTTTGGAATGCCTCGCATGTCTTGTGCGATTATGTCAATTCCGGCATCACGAAGCGATTGGATTTGTCGCGCGCCGGGAGCCATACTGCCGGGATCGTCGGCCGTTGGTAACTCCGGAGTGATGGCGAGAACTCGCATAGTGCGGCAAGGGCTCGTTGATGGTGAATTGCGGGCGATTTGTGCTTGCGAGACCTAGAGGCCGGAAGTGAATTACTGGACTTGGATGGCGTCGGTCGGATAGGACGCGACTTCCTTTGTCGTGGTGCTGATGTAGGACACAAACGTGCGGTAGGCACTCACGGCTCGAACAGCGAGTGAGATCAAAACGCCGTTGATGCTCCCCTTTTTAAATAGCATTTAGCAGAGAGCAAGAACAACTATTGTAGCCAATATCAGGATTTGTCCTTTAACGATCAAAAACGGAATCGCAATGGCTGCAACGATCGTCGCGACTATGAATGAAGCGATGTACGGGATCATTTCCAGTGTGTATTGCAAACCGGCTCCGTACTGCGAGCTGTACCGAATGACGGCCCCGTAGTCGTACATTTTGGTTCGACAGCGTCGGAAAACTTCGTGCAGCGATTCGCGTTTCTCGGTGTACTTCACGGCCATACGGCCTTTGATGCGAGCGATCTTGTAGCCAGCGTTTCGAATTCGCATGCACAATTCGTCATCTTCGCCCGTCGGCAAGTAGGGGTTTACCGTGCCAACTTCGTCCAGGGCTTTTTTGCGGTAGAGTGCAAGCCCACCTAACGCCTTCATGTCCGACACATCAGCGTTCAGATCCTGCCCAAAGACGTTGTTCTGCCCACCAACGACTTCGCCTTCGTCGGTCATGTAGACTTCGTCCAACACGCCGGCACACGCTCCGTACTGCGGAGAGTTGTCCATAAAATCCACAGCGTGTGTCAGCCAGTTTGCATCGGCTTCTGCATCGCCATCCAAGAAAAAGATGTACTCGCCATTTGAGTGCAAGCTTCCGGTATAGCGGCCCGCAGCAACCGACAGATGCCAATCAGGTTTTAGCTGTAGAATCCGGATCGGGTATTTTGATGCTTCTTCGATGCTGCGATCGGTCGATGCGGAATCGACATAGATCACTTCCGAGGGTAGCTGTTTCGTCGCTTCCAAAACCGAAGCGATCGATTTGGCGATGAACTGTTCTTCATTCTTGCCAATGATCACGACGGTCAGCTTGCACTGAGTAGTATCGTTGTCAGCAGAAGACGATTGCATAGTTGAAAACTCCGACAAACCGCTAAGACGCAACAGCGTTCGGTTGAGATGCTCTTCTCCAGGATTCGGGGAATCGCAGAAGGTTAATGACTACGTATGCGACAATACCGATTCCCAGACTGACAAACCGATGTGTTGGCAACAGCGCGACACAAACCACCAGCACGGATGCTGCTGGGACAACTTTCAACGCCTCTTTCCACAGAGGCATTCGTACAACTTCACGCTGGAAGTACCAATTGTGTTGGATAACGTTAACGACAGTCGACGTTAACACCGAACACGCGGCACCAACCAGCCCGAAGCTGCGAATCAAGAAAAACGCTACCAGGCAACTAACGACCAAATTGCAAATCACAATTTTCAAGACAGATTTGTCTCGCGACGCGGCCCAAAGACCGTGTCCAAGTACCGGATTGATCAAGTCGAGGATTAATGTCACAGAGAGAATCTTCAATACGATTCCGCCAGCTCGAAACTCTTCGTTCCCGTACACGGTTACCAAGAGGTCTTCGGACAAGACAAACATTGCGATTGCGGCCGGAATGCTCAGTCGCAGCAAGTAGCCAATCAACGAATTGCTAATTTCAGCGATTTTTTCCGGGCCCACGCGTGCGGCTTCGACGAGTGCCGGAAAAGAGCTGTGGCCCACGCTGCGGTAGACCATCAACGCCGGCTGGAGAAGCTGGAACGATGATTGAAGCAAGCCAATATCCGCTTCCGTCGCATACGTTGACAGAATCATCGCATCCATCGAATGCCACAGTGCGTTGATGCCATCGGATCCGAGGAAGACCATCGAACTGGAAAGCAGTTTTCGGCAAACTCCAACGGAAACACGTGCCGCCGGTATGTTGTCCTGGCGCAGGCTGAACCCGAGCAAAAGATTAATCGTGAGGAAGGTCACCAGTCTTGAAATCGCAATGACCCACGCCAGCGTAATTACGCCATGGTCATTGAACAGAACGTATGCTCCCA
>JAGQPC010000667.1 GCA_020426925.1 Planctomycetales bacterium
ACCCCGGGCTGGCGCCCCAGAGCCGCCGCCGCACGGGGCGAGAACAGCGGAGCCACCACCCGCCGGCCCGCCTGCTGCACCACCTGCCGCAGGCGGCCAAGGTTTCGTCCGGCAAGGCGCTGCCGGTTTTGTCGATCGCGCACCCGCCCATCAGGTGAGATTCGAAAGAGAAGTCGTGACCGAACTTTGCTGCGACGGTCTCGAACACACGTTGACCTTGCTCGACGATTTCAGGCCCGATGCCGTCACCGGGAAGAAGAACTATTTTCGCATCCACTTCAATACTCTCTACTCTCTTTTTCAGAATCTACACGTTGGCAAACTTCAGCGGCTGGAAGTCAGATCACGAACCGGAGCAGTCGTTTCGATGGCCGAATGATTCCAGAAGCCGACACGATTCCGCTTGGCCTCAGCTTCCGCGTTACGCAGTTGCCGAAGAATCGACGCCGAATCGGACGGATTCGCCCGAACCGAAACGAGGCCTCTCGCTGCTAAGGAATAACTTATCAATTGATCGTCGAGATAAACATGGGACAACCAGGTTCCGTCAATGTCGGTACGGCGTCGGTCCAAACGCAAGCGGACGTTCTTTCCTTTGCACAGCGTCTGCAAGTGCTGGCGTCCCAGGTTCGACCACTGGGTGTCATTCGTTGGCTGCGCGATCCCGATGATTCGAATCTTGAATGGCTGGCCGCTGGGATCGGTGAGGAAAAGATGGCACGTATCCGGAATCGAATCTACGAAATACTCGCGCCCCGAAACCGGTACGTGTCGCGAATGAGACGACGACGTCATCACGTACCCAAGCCGCAGGCATAGAACCAGCAGCAGCAAGCCTCCGCACAGGCGGCGGAAAATCGGAGGTCGGTAAAACCGTCGCGCAGGATCCATCGCGCATCATGGCAAAACGCTGAGTTGAAGAAGCAGAAGCTAGTTCTTGCTGAAGTTCAATTGCTTCGATTGATTGCCAAGCGGGTTGGCTTTGAACTTCCGGTGGCATTCGCAGCATAGATCGTACTGCTTACGTTGGTCGGTCCCGTCGATGTACAAGGGCTCATCGATCGTGCCGTTGTCGAGGCTTTCCGAAAGTTCCATCAAATAGTCACGGTCTTCATCCGTTAGGTCGTCTTCGCTTGGCGAAAACACAGCTTCCACTTCGATGCGTACGGAATATCGAATCTCATCCTCGGTATCAATTCTTCGACCACATCGATCACAAGAGTAGTGGATCATGCTGACAATTCCTTCATGCAAGGTTCGCGTAGGTCGGATGAAAACAGCAGAGCAACTTAACGCAAGCTTCATCCTAATGCTGAAAACGACGCACCGGCAAGGCCACGATGTAAACTTTTTCGACGCGGCAGTCTGTCAAGAACCTGTTGGTGAAATTAAGGCAAATTCGAATTGAAATGCAGGCTGAATCGTCGCTAGTTCGCGAGCATCGTTGCCGTGTAATCACGCTACGATTTGGACAACCGAACTTGATTGGTGGTGCGAGTGTCGTTGAGTTTTCAAAACACGCTGCATGAAAAACTGGCTTCAATGCCACGTAACTACTAAAATCACAGTGGACGTACAACGCCCGATATTGGTGAACGAAGTCGTTCGGAAAGGAAACCTAATGCAGCAACCACATCCGAATCCAGCGTTAGCCGCGAGCGTATTGGTTTTGAATCGAGGCTATATGGCGGTCCACATCGTGAACGTTCGCCGCGCGTTTGGTTTGCTATATCGAGCACTCGCTGAAGTTTTGGACGTCGACGAAGGTCAGTTCGCCAACTACGATTTTGCCACGTGGCTTGAGATCTCGGAGTTGCGAGCGGAAGAGCGCAAAGCTGAAGATGATTGGATTTCTTCTGTTAGCTTTGATGTGCAAGTTCCTCGCGTCATTCGGCTAACTCGGTTTGATCGCGTTCCCAAGCACACGTTGCGATTCAATCGCCGGAACTTGTTTGCGCGCGACAACAACAGTTGTCAGTATTGCGGGACAAATCTTCCTTCCAGTCAGCTCAGCATGGATCACGTGATGCCTCGAAGCCGAGGCGGCGAAACGTCGTGGGAAAATGTAGTTTGCTGTTGCGTGAGCTGCAATTCGCGCAAAGGCAACCACACGCCTCATGAAGCCAAGATGCGGTTGCTGCGCCAACCGAAGCGTCCTCGGCAAAGCCCGTTGCTGGCGGCAAAGCTCAAAAACCCAAAGTACGCGACGTGGCGAACTTTCTTGGGAAGTTCGACGATGGACGTTGCATAGAGCTTGCGTTGTGTGCTGTGAACGCTGAGCTCGGGATATCTGGCTGTTTGAGGTCGGTTTGACGTTTTGACGTGCGGTCGACTCTGCATGTGACGTACGACGGACTTCTAGTCCGTCGAATCACCTCATCGACGGACTAGAAGTCCGTTTTACGCTACAAGTCTGCCGTTCCCAACAAGCATGGACTGGCCAGCTCCAGCCAATACGCCTTTTCCCGGCAAGCGCGCTCGGTGCTTGATCCAACGCAGTATCTTCCAGTGGCACATTGTGGACATCGGTTTGTCGCCGAGTTACGATCTGGTCACTTCAATACACAAATCCTGTTCGTCTGGAGACAATGATGAAAAACGTTTTACAAATCGCAGTGCTCGCATTGATGCTCACGGGCTTCGTCACGAGCCAATCGTCTGCTCACACCATTGGCGAAGCCATGACTGAAGCAGCAACCCGCTTTTTGCAATCGCTGTCCGATGAGCAGCAAGCGAAAGCAACGTTCGAGTTCAACGACGAACTACGCAAAGGCTGGCACTTCATTCCGATGGAGCGAAAAGGGCTTTCGCTGAAGGAAATGAAGCCGAACCAGCAGCAGCTAGGGATGGCATTGGTTCAATCCGGGCTCAGCCATGTCGGATTCTCCAAGGCGTTGAACGTCATGGCTCTTGAGCAGATTTTGCACGAGATGGAAAACAACAGTCCCACGCGAGATCCGGCTAAGTACCACTTTTTCATCTTTGGCAAGCCGTCGACTAAGGAGGCGTGGGGATGGCGAATTGAGGGCCACCATTTGTCCCTAAGCTATACAGTCGTTGACGGCCAAAATGTCGTGTCGACCCCAGCCTTTTTCGGCGCCAATCCAGCTCATGTAAAGGAAGGTCCATTCAAGGGCTTACGTGTATTGGCGGCAGAAGAGGATCTCGGCAGGCAATTGGTTCGGCAGTTGTCGGCCGAACAAAAAGAAAAGGCGATCATCAGCAAAGATGCTCCTGACGACGTGATCAACGGTCCTGGCCGCGAAGCGTCACCACTTGAGCCAGCTGGAATTGCCGCCAAGGATATGACCGAGCAGCAGAAAAAACTGCTCATGCGTTTGATTCGCACCTACGTCAACAAGTCTCGGCAACCGCTTGCGAAAGTCGACCTGAAGAAAATCGACGACGCCGGTCACGACAATATCCATTTTGCTTGGGCCGGAAAACTCAAGAAGGGCGAACGGCATTACTATCGCATTCAGGGTCCGACGTTCATTATGGAATACGATAACACGCAAAATGGCGCGAACCATATCCACGCCGTTTGGCGCGACTTCAAAGGTGACTTTGGCGATGACGTGCTGAAAAAACATTACGATTCTGTGCCGCACGGAAACAGCAAGTAATTTCGGGCGTCTCGCTGCGCCGAGAAGAACTAGCGAGAACTGGTTGGCCAGAGTTCGGTTTTACATCGAACAGTGCGCCCCAACAGATCAACGCCAAACGTGTCACGCTCTAGGCGTTGATTTTCGTTTTGCGTGTGGGCGTTTGCGACGCCGAGGTTTCAGCTCAAGATGCTCGCGCAGGTGCGTCGCAATTTCGTCCGCAAAGTACGCGCGAGCCGCCTTGATTCGCAAAAGCGGTAACTGTGCCGCTTCGAAGGCAGCGTTCACGAATTCGTCTCGTCGCACGCGATCGGCCCGCTGATGCGTTCGGTCATCGAGTTCGATCGCGAGTACCGGTTCGAGGCTATGCGGATCGCAGATCACAAAATCGATGTGCTTGCAGTTGATTTTGTTTTGCCATGATTGACGCTTTTGCGTTCCGGATTTGACGCTCAACAGATCGGCAATTCGAACCATGGCAAAAATCGCCCATTGGCCATCGATGGCAACTTGTAGCTCGCGAAAGAAAAGTAGTTCGTTGCGTGTGACCAGCGACTGTTGCTTTTGATAAGGGAACTGGACTGTCCGCCGAATCATCCCGGCCAAAAGCAGCGTCAGAAAGGCGAAAACCGCAAACGCGATCTGCCAGTTTTGCAGCAGGAAATCCATCGAGACGCCTATAAAAAAAGACCACGCGGCCGGGGCAGGTAGCCGCGTGGTCCATAGATGACCAGTCCGAAGACTAGTCAGAGTCATGGCTCTTTATAAAAATCGCTGAAAAGCGTAAATCTCTTTGGGTACAAGTGATATCGGAAGGCCACATGCTGGACTTAACCAACAACGATCACTTTTGCTATAAGTTTCAGCAGTTTACAAACTTGATCGGCAACGAATAAACGGTTGTCACGATTACGAGAAACATGGCGACAACGAAGGCGTTACAACCGTTAAAAATCGGCAAGGTTGACATTGGGTTTCCAGTCGTCCAAGCCGCACTGTCCGGCTACAGCGATTCGCCGATGCGAGTGATCGCTCGACGGTTAGGCGCCAGCTACTCGATTTGCGAAGTCATGCTGGATCAGTTCTTGGTGGCGGTCAAGGATCGTCAGAGAAACCGGCACTTCCTGCACATCGCCGACGAAGAGCACCCTGTTGGCGGCCAGCTCATGGGTGCCGAACCGGAGCAGTTTTCCGCCGGAGCGACTCGTCTGGTCGATGCCGGATTCGACATCATCGACATCAACTTCGGTTGCCCCGTAAAAAAGGTACTTGGGCGATGCCGAGGCGGGTTCCATTTGAGCCAACCAGAGATCGCTTTGGAGATTGTCAGACGCACTCGTGACGTCGTTCCGGATGAAATCCCCGTGACAGTAAAAATGCGCCGAGGTCTCGATGACACGGACGAGAGTCGCGACAAGTTCTTTCAAATCCTCGACGGCGCTTTCGAGCTTGGCGTAAGTGGCGTGACAGTTCACGGCCGAACGGTTATGCAACGCTACATTGGTCCAAGCCGCTGGGAGTTTTTGCGAGAAGTCAAACAACACGTCGGGCCAGATCGAGTGATTCTTGGAAGTGGCGATCTGTTTTCCGCTCAAGATTGTTTGGACATGATCACCCAGACGGGCGTAGATGGCGTCACTGTTGCTCGCGGCGCGATTGGCAATCCGTGGATCTTCGCTCAGTGCCAAGCATTGGCCACCGGCGATCCTCTTCCCGATCCACCAAGCGTGCGAGCTCAAGGCGAAATCATCCGCGAACACTACACGATGTCGCAAGAGTTGTATGGAGAACGATGCGGAGCCCTCATGCGAAAGTCCGGCATCAAGTATTCGGCTCTACATCCGGAGTTTGAGTCCGTCAGATCGGAGTTCGTGAAAGTAAAACGTCGAGAAGATTGGGAATCCGTATTGGATCGCTGGTATGACAACGACCTGCCGGGGCAGTATCCCGACAAGAACCTGCATAAACCTCAGGGCTCATGTGCGTGAGGACTGCAAACGCCAGTCGTTAGTAGTGCAAGTTGCTGAACTTCCTTTGCCCTTCACGTCAACAAATCATGAAGGATCTTTAGCAAGCAAGATCCCATACGGCATGCCGTAGGGGACGCAAGCAGCAAAAATGGCGCTTACTCGTTGACGTAAGTTTCCATGAATCGTGCCAACGTGTGGAAGTCGCAACCTGGCTCAATGAACCGTACGGTTGTGACGAGTGTTTCTTGGTTGACGAGTTCCGCAAAGTCGACGTAGTGCAGATCGAGCTGTCCTGAAACCGAAACCATGACGCCGTCCAGGCCTTCTTCGACGAGTGCACGGTAGGCACCGACGCCGAGTTGTGCTCCCAGCATGACGTCGAACGCATGCGGTTTGGCACAGCGAGATTCGTATCCAAGTTGCAGTCCGGTTACCTTTCGCTTGCGGCCTGTCTTTTCCTTGTACGCGGCACTGACCAATCGAGAGAACAGCTGACCAAGATTGAGCTGTGAGATCGCAATGTGTCCGTGATCGTCGCGCGAGACTCCATCCAAATACGAATGCGGCAACAGCTCGGCCAAGCCTTCCGCGATTACTATCGTGCCAAAGTTTTTCCCGTCCTGCTCGCGAGCCAGCATCGTCCGGGTGATTCGGTTGACAACCGCCGGCATGTTCATGACACGGCGCTGTCCGGTCTCACCCGTAGTGGGGTTGGTATATTCCTCGGTCGTTTCGAGGGGACCCGAGATGTCTTCGACGCTGATGACCAAGCTGGCTTCACCTGCGATCGCCGCTCCGTACGCCAACCAACCGGCACTTCGCCCCATCAGCTCGCACAAGAAATATGCATTGCCAGCTTCGCCGTCGTAGATCAGGTTGCGAAGTTCGCTCGCCAAGAATTCGACAGCGGTAAAGTAACCGAATGTAAAGTCGATGCCTTTGTAGTCGTTGTCGATTGTTTTCGGCAGATGCACAACCGGAATTCGCTTCGATCCTTCCGGCAAGTGATCCTGAAACATTTTCAGCTTGTTCGCAGTCTTGAGCGTATCATCGCCGCCAATCGACACCAACGCATCGACGCCCATCGAGCACAGGCCATCGTACACTCGTCGCAACGGTGCCGATTTTTTGGGATCGGCCAGGTGATCCGGGTGCGTGACGTGCTTTCCGGGATTGGCGCGAGCGGTCCCGATCATGATTCCTTGCGAGTTCCGCGTTCGCTTCAGGAAGTTGGAATCCAATTCTTTGTAGTTCTTGCCGACGACCATCGGATTCTCTGGACTGTATTCGATCAGACTCGAATAGCCATGAAGAATTCCGGCGACTTGAATTCCGTTTCGTAGGAAAGATGCAGCAGCCGTGGAGATGACGGCATTCGCGGCGGGAGCAGGCCCACCAGCGAACAAAATAGCAACTTTGCGAATGGAATCGTTTTTCTTCGTCGTCATTCAATTTCCTTCAGTCGAGGGGGATGGGTG
>JAGQPC010000024.1 GCA_020426925.1 Planctomycetales bacterium
CCGCTGCGTTGTTCGCAGCAACTGCCACGTCGATAAGCAGGACGCTGAAGGAAATGAATAGAGCGAATCTTAAAAGCATATTGGCCTCCTCAGTTCGGGTTTTACGTTCGTTGCAAAATGGTCGCGAAATATTCGAAATAAAGCACGGTGATTTGGGTGATGGTTGTTTACGGCGAGCCCTCGTGCGACGTAGTTGTGGTTGGTCTCGGACAGTCAACATGCCCCGATCTACTGCTTTGGAACAAAGTTGCGCAAATAGGTGTGGCTTTGGACCAGCGACAGACGCCTGGCATCGTCTGAACCTTCAAACGCTCGATCTTCAACCTCGACGCAAACCGGACCGGTGTAACCGGCATCTCCCAGAATCGAAAAAAATCGACCCCAATCGACGTCGCCGAATCCAGGTAGCTTGGGCGTGTGATACTCATTCGGGGTCGCGAGTATTCCAACGTCATCCAGCAAATGCTGATCAACTCGCACGTCTTTTGCGTGGACGTGGAAGATCCGATCGGAAAACTCGCGTAGCGGCTTAAGATAGTCCATGTGCATCCAAACAAAATGCGAAGGGTCGAAGTTTAAGCCAAAGTTCATGTTTGGAATCGTTTCGAACATGCGCCGCCAAACTGAGGGACTAATGGCCAAGTTCTTGCCGCCAGGCCACTCGTCATTGGTAAATAGCATCGGGCAGTTTTCGATTCCGACGTTAACGCCTTGATCGCCTGCGCGCTGAATGATCGGTGTCCATACATCCTTAAAGCGGTCCCAATTCTCGTCAATTGATCGCGTCCAATCGCGACCAACAAACGTGTTCATGCGCCCCACGCCCAGCACCGCGGCAGCGGAAATTACTTTCTCGATTTGGGCGATGGCGTTTTCCGACTCTTCCGCGTTCGGTGACAACGCATTCGGATAATATCCCAAGCCGCTGATTTGTACGCCGTACTTGTCCGCAAGCTCGTTAACCGCGTCGGCTTTTGATTTGTCGAAATCGGCTACGTCGACATGCGTTACACCGGCATAGCGACGTTCGGCTTTCCCAACTGGCCAGCACATGAGCTCAACACAGTCGTAACCAATTTCTGACGCAATAGCGAAGACATCTTCCAGCGTTTGGTCGGGAAGGATCGCGCTAACGAACCCCAATTGCATGATTCACTCCTGAAGCGTTGGTTGGTAGCAGTCCGTGACTGGAGCCATCATAGCCCTGCGCGAGTTCCTCGTGCACCGGACGGCTAGACATGCGCTGCGAAGCGTGCAGACTCCCAAACGTCATACAGCTCGAATAGGATCTCGCGTACATTCGAACCATGCTTCAACAACAGGTTTTGCAGCGTCAACTCGTCGGTAACTGCTTCGACCTGCAGTGATTCGGGCAACTCTACAACGAGGCTGGCCACAACCGCACGTAACAGTTCGAGGCTCACGCTTGTTCGGTATAACGTCGGATATCCGAGATCGCAATGTGCGGTTGCGACCAGTGTGACAGACATCCGGCGAAGTTGACGTACAAGTTTCCACTGAGACCATCTGCTGAGCTGCTCGAGTCCGTCGACAATGACTACGTCTGGGCGAGCATTTGATCTGGGATCCACCAGGCTCAATGTTCCATTTCCCGAATGGAGCACATGGTGGTGGACGATGAAATCTGCTGACTGTAACCGTTCCTGGAGCGACACAACAAACGTCGATTTGCCAGAGCCGTGCGGGCCAATGATTTGCCAGCGGGAGCCTGGGTGAACGATCGATTTGAGATCTGGCAGTTCAGTCTTTCCCATCGGCGACAGAAACCGAACTGCTCCAGGACGCACAAAGGAAGAACTAAACGGGTTGCGATTTGGAAAAGTGAATGCCATCAACATCAATTGCGCAAAGACATTGGAACATGAGGAAGTTTCAAGTGATCACGGACTCGGAAAAACTTGAGGATTTACGGGCATTTTAGCAACAAAAAAGAAGTTGAGGATTTTGTGGAACCTTGAAAAAAGATTTGTTGACGGGTGACCGAACGATGTTATCATGGACGTCACTTGGAAGTGCTTGTATTGATCAAATAGGATCGCTAATCCACTTAGTCTTTCACAACTTTCTGATTGGGCAGCTAGTGACGCGAAGTCGTTGACTCGAACTTAAGAGACAACCATTACAACTTAGCGCACGTTTCTGATCGCCTAAGGTGAGGCGATTGTCCATTGATTATTTCCTTGTCTATGTTGCTTTGATGTCTTTCGAGTTATTTGGCTTCGCTACAGCGGCGGTTCTCAGAGGGACCACACACATTGAGGTTTGACTTATGAAGATGCGTTTGACTTGTACAGCGCTGGTACTAGTTGTTTGTGCCGGCCAGACCGCGTTTGCGGCTCTGATGGATATCACTCGACCAGGTGATGCCATCGAATTGATCAGTGGTTTTAATCAGAACGATGGAAACGATGGCGATCCTCCGGGAGCGGAAGGCGTTGAGCATGCAATCGATGACATTGGTCAGAAGTACCTGAACTTCAAAGACCTTTCGTCTGGATTCTCCGTAACACCATCTGCGAATGTACTCGGTGAGCCAGTTACTGGTATTCGCTTCTACGCAGCTAACGATGCTGAACCACGTGATCCCGCGAGCTACCAGCTGTTTGGGTCGAATGACAGTATCGGTGGTCCATGGGAAGCAATTTCCTCAGGTGCTGTGATGCTTCCGTCCGCTCGAAACCCGGGTGGCAACGCTGTCATGATTCCGCCATCTGGAAACCTTGGCGCTTCGTACTACGAAGTATTGTTTGACAATGCAGACACGTATGATCACTATCAAGTGCTCTTCCCAACGCTGAAAGACGCTGAAGCGGCTAACAGCATGCAGATCGCTGAAGTTGAATTGCTCGCAGAAGTTCCAGAGCCAGGCACGTTCGGCTTGATTGCTCTTGGCCTGATGGGCATCATGGGAATTGCTCGTCGCAAGTAAGCAGTTCCTAAACTGAATAAGTCAAATTGAGGCCGCCTTCGTGGGCGGCCATATTTTGTGCGCGGACAGCCAACACATGATTGTTGATTGAAACTTAAATTGCCAGTGACGCCAATTTCGTTCGTAGCTGGCGGGACGACGTCGACTACTCTACTCGTCGCGTTCAGGCGGCAGCTGGTGTCCCATTTTGTCGCGTTTGGTCGCTAAATACTGAGCGTTATGTTCGTTTGGCTGAGGCATGATTGGAATCTGGTCCACAACCTCTAGCTCGAACCCTCCGTAGATGAACGCGTCCGTCTTCTTTGGGTTGTTCGTCAGCAGCCGAACTCTGCCGAGGCCCAAATCTTTCAGAATCTGAATGCCAATTCCGTAGTCTCGAGGATCTGCCTTGTAGCCTAGCGCGATATTGGCGTCCACGGTGTCCATTCCCTTGTCCTGAAGATCGTAGGCTTTGATTTTCTCCATCAGGCCGATCCCACGCCCTTCTTGCGGCAGGTAGACCAGTACGCCGCAACCTTCACGGCCAATCAAATCGAGGGTCATATGAAGCTGGTCTCCGCAATCACACCGAAGCGAGCCAAGGAGGTCACCCGTGAAGCACGATGAATGCAAGCGAACCAGCGGTGCGGCGGCTTCAGCAACGTTGCCCAGCGTTAACACGATTGGCTCCTGGGTCTCGTACGAAACCGAATAGCCGATGATTTGGAACTCCCCATAACGCGTAGGCAGTTTGGCTTCGGCTACGCGGTGGACAAGCCGTTCGCTCCGCCGTCGATATCGAATCAACTCTTCGATCGTAATGATTTTCAGATTGTGACTTTTCGCGAATGCGAGCAACCAATCGCGACTTGCCCGCTCTCCAGTTTCATCCAGAATCTCACAGACAATTCCGGACGGATCGAGTCCAGCCAATCGAGCCAAATCGACGGCAGCTTCGGTGTGACCAGCTCGTCGCAAAACGCCGCCCTCTTTCGCGACAAGCGGCAAGACATGGCCTGGACGCACGAAGTCTCTAGGCTGTGCTTCCTGGTTAACGAGTTCTCGAATCGTTCTCGTTCTTTCCGCTGCAGTGATGCCGGTTCTCGCAGACTTGTGATCGACTGTGATCGTGTAGGCCGTGCGAAAAGTGTCGCCTGTCGTTGCCGACATTGGCGGCAGGTCCAACCGTTTAGCTACCTCTGGCAAGACAGCACAGCACAGCAGTCCTTTGCCATGCGTGAGCACAAAGTTGATCGATTCCCGAGTGACCTTTTCTGCAGCACATATAAAATCGCCTTCGTTTTCCCTATCTTCGGCATCCAGCACTACTAGCAATTCGCCATTCCGGGTGGCCTCAATCGCTTCCTCTATGGTGGAAAATCCTTGCGGCATCTGGGTGCACCTTCCCTAAGTTGCAGCTCGGTTACGGACGGTCGACGGTCGTGAATCCGCACCCGATCGAAAAAGCTAACAGATTTATCTTGACTCTGATTTGGGCGTTCTCTAGCATCCCGCCGCTTTAGTTTCGCCCAAATGCTCTCTCAATAATACGAAGTCACATGCTCAGAACGAAGGCCACCGCGCGAACGAGTTTGGTGCTCTCCTGCGTTGTTTCGATGTCTGTGGTCTTTTGTTGCACGTCGGCGGCTGTCGCGCAAGCCGTCTATCAATCGTTTCCGTGTAAGTTCAAAACAGCAAAGCAGCTTCACGAGATCTTAGTTGATATTCTGCCGGACGACGCTGGGCGAACGCACGTTGTCTCCGACGAGCAAAACAACCAGGTGCTCGTTAAGGGATCTCCCGCGACTCTGGCCATGGCAGCAAAGATCCTGCGAAATGTGGACAAACCAGCTATCAATTCCGCAGCGACCAATCGGCCAAACGACGCAGGCGCGTTCCGCGATCGAACTGTTCAATCCGAGACTGGGCAGCCGCAACAAGCTTCCATTCGACGCCAGGACGTTCCGACGGACAACCGAACCCCTGTTCCTCGCGGCGCAAACACAGCGGACGCAACAACCGTTTTTTTGCCCGTCAGAATCGACACGGACGAAATGCAGGGGCGACTGCTAAAGGTCCTCGCTGGCCGTGTTGTTCAATTGGGAGGCGCCCAAGACGCGTATGCGGTCCAGTTGAATTCAGGTGGCACTTTCGAATTCGAATTCGACGACCGACGAAAAGGGTTGTTGCTCACCGGTCCGCGTCGCATTGTCCCTCAAGTTCAACGACTGCTGTCGGCTTTGCAGTCACACGCAACTACCAGTGAGCGGACTGCCGTCGTAACTATCGAACGTTCCGACCACGCCAAGCTGCAGCAAGCCATCGACGCCTTCCGCGGACAAAACCGCAACTCAAACAGCGAACCATCCAGCGACGCTGGCGCCAGTCTCCACAAAGACTCGGCTCTATCTTTAGTGAACTACATATTCCAGGACAACGCTTCGAACGAGTCCGACGCAAATCCAAACGCAGCTCCCGCAATAGTCGGTGGATCTGGCGGACTGGATGTTTCGGTCGAGGTGGAGACGTTACCCGACTTAGACGTGATTATTCTGCAAGGTAACGACCGCGACGTCAGGAAGCTGACGCAAATCATCCAAGAGCTTGAACGACTAAGTCGAGAGACGCAGCCAGAAGTTCGGATCGTCGAACTGTCGCACGCGCAAAGTGAATCAGTTGCAGAAATCGTCGAGACAGTCCGCGAGGATCTTACTGGCCGTCGCCAAGGTCGCGTCGCATTGACGCCGCTGGTGAAACCAAACGCGATTCTGCTGATCGGATGGGGAGACGCGATCGATTCGACCGTCGACCTAATTCAAAAACTTGACACTCCCGTCAGCCCCGACACGCAGTTTGAAGTTTTTCGACTGAGCCACGCGACAGCCACGATCATTCAAACTGCCATCACTCAGTTTTTTGGGCAAAGGCAAGGGCTTGGGCCGCAAATCCAATCGTTTGCCGATGCTCGTTCGAATACCGTCGTTGTTTACGCTGCGCCTCGCGATATGGCCGAAGTGAAACGCCTAGTGGAATCACTCGACGTTTCTGAAAGTAAAATCGTCAACCGCGCCAGAGTCTTTGAACTGCGTAACGCGCTGGCGACCGATCTTGCTCAAACGTTGACACAAGCAATCTCCGCGTCCACCGGCACCGCAGCTGGGTCTGATGTTTTGGAGCTACTGACGGTCGATAGCGCCGGACGCAAAATGATTCAGTCAGGCGTCCTTGCTGACGTGAAAATTACGGCAAACGGCCGAAACAACACGCTGATTGTGTCCGGGCCGAATGGCAGTTTGCCGCTTGTGGAAGCTCTCATTCGGCAGCTCGATTCGCCTGGCGCGGTTGCTCAAATCAAAGTGTTTCGAGTCGTCAACGGTGACGCTGCGAGCATGGTTCAGGTACTTCGATCCCTGCTGCCTGCCAACTCAAACTCCGCCGGGCCAAGCTTGCCTTCAGCGGAAGGAGAAAGTTCGACAGCTCCACTTCGGTTTTCGGTCGACAATCGCACCAACAGCATTATCGCGACCGGGTCGGAAGGCGATCTGGAAATTATTCAGACTCTGATATTGCGGTTAGACGAAAAAGGAGCGACCGAACGCGTCAACGAAATCTATCGGCTGAGGAATTCTCCAGCGACAGACGTTGCGATTGCGGTCAACGAATTCCTGCGAAGTGAGCGGATTGTGTCGTTGGCTGCTGCTGGCGGAGGCGGCGCGTTTGAGCAGATCGAACGAGAAGTCGTCGTCGTTCCGGAGCCCGTCGGTAACTCCTTGATCATCAGTGCGACGCCACGCTACTTTGAAGAGATCAAGAACTTAGTAGAAGAGCTTGATGCTCAACCACCGCAAGTCATGATCCAAGTGTTGATCGCTGAGATTCAGCTGAACGACTCACATGAATTTGGCGTCGAACTCGGCATTCAAGATTCGGTCTTGTTCGACCGCAGTTTGCTGGGCGATCTCATTACGACCGTGAACTCGACGCAGACATCTACGGCGGCTGGCGTCGTCAGTACAACGCAAGAAGTCGTCCAAGCCGCGACCAATCTACCGGGCTTCAATTTTAACAACCAACCGCTAGGCAACAGTGGAAGCACGCAGGCGTTGACCAATTCGGATCGCGTCGGCAGCCAAGGCCTGTCGCATTTCGCCGTCGGTCGCATGAACAACGAGCTCGGTTTCGGCGGACTCGTGCTGTCGGCGAGCAGCGAAAGTGTCAGCGTGCTGATTAGAGCCCTACAAGAGGCTCGTCGATTAGACGTGCTCAGTCGACCTCAAGTCCGAACGCTCGACAATCAGCCCGCGTTCATCCAAGTGGGCCAACGAGTTCCTCGCATCGTCGCCACCAACATAACTCAAGGTGGTTTGCAAACAAATTCAGTGGAGCTGGAGAACGTGGGTCTTATTCTCGGCGTGACGCCACGGATCAGTCCCGATGGTACCGTCGTGATGGAAATCGATGCGGAAAAGTCGAGCTTAGGACTTGAACAAGAAGGTATTCCGATCACCGTATCAGTCGACGGCAGCGTGATCCGGTCACCCCGAATCAACACCACAACAGCTCAGACGACGGTCAGTGCCGCGAGTGGAGAAACGATCATCATCGGCGGCTTGATTACCAAAGAATCCCAAGCGGTCACTCGACGAGTTCCGTACCTCAGCGATATTCCGTTGCTGGGCAATGCGTTTCGATTTGACAGCACAATCAACAAACGCAATGAACTGTTAATAATTCTGACGCCGCACATCATTCGTGGACCGGCAGATTCTCAACGAATCAATCAGGCTGAAATGGCGAAACTTTCTTGGTGCGAGGCCGATGTTTTCGAAATGCACGGTGATCTTGGGCTTTCTGTGCCTCCCGAGATTCTTCACGACCAAGCGACTGAAGTCATTTATCCCGCGTTAAATCCGAGTGGTGAGCCAACCGAGGCTCCACTGCCAGACAGTTTCCTTCCAGTGACATCAGCAGCAACCGGCCGCGACGCTGCAGTGCGTTCAACTCCTGCACCGTCGCCGAGCGACTCAATCGCGCCGCCGACAAATCACCGTGACCCAAGTGTTCGGTCAGCGTCCGCGGAAGAACCTGTTGACGCAGAGTCCGGATGGCCGTTTCGCTAGAGAGTTCCCAAATGCTAACTTGCCCCACACGGCTTCGATTCGGCCACTTGCTTTGTGCAGTCTATTTGTGCGCCGTCATGTGCGGTTGTTCGCAGCTGTCTCTTAAAGACAAACGCCTTCCTTGGGTAAAGGACAAAACGCCGCCAACGCCGACTCGCATGGTACCGATTTGGACGGATACTGTTTTGCACCAGGCCGGCAAGCAGAGCGTTCGCGGATTCGGCGCGAGGATTTATCTCTATCCTGAAGAAGGAACCGAGCCGGTTGATGTAGATGGGACGATGGTTGTCTACGCTTTCGATTCAGAAAGTTACGATCGTCATCAAACCCAACCAGAAAAGAAATTCGTATTCACTGCCGAACAGCTGGCGGACCTGAAAAGTTCGACTCAGCTTGGTCCATCGTTCAGTGTATGGCTTCCGTGGGACAAAGTCGGGGGCGAAGCTCGACAGCTAACGCTGATCGCAAAGTTTCGAACGACCGAGGGGCTGGTTCTCATGTCCGATCCGGCAAGGAAACTGCTGCCAGGGACCAGACCATTTGACAAAACAAACGACGGCAGCCATTCCGAGGAATCGAGCGATGCAGTTCAGCCGGTGAGTTATGTAGAACGCGACGACCACACAACAACGATCGATCTTCCACCAAGCTTTTCACGTCGGTTAGCTGGTCGCGACACCACGCAGTCGGCTTCGCCAAAACGTTTGCCAGCTACCGAAAAAGAAATACTTCAATCTAGTCTCGATCAATCGGTACCGGCATCGGCTCCGGCGGAACCGATGAACGAGTTTCCTTCTCGCCAACGAGCTGAAGTTCATTTGCGACAGCGGAGACAGCAGGCTCAAAACTGGCGAGAATCTCGGCGCGGCGGCGATCCGCTGCGGAGGCAACCGCACCCCGGATCGTGGCTGTCCGGTTTGCCACCGACACCTCGATCGGCGAACCAAACAGATCCGTCAACCGATTAGCAAGATCGACAGCCGAACGTTGTTCGATCGCTCGGACGTCGGCCGAGTGCAAACGAGTTCCTTCGCCAAGAACGATTTTTGGCAGGTACATCGATCCAGCCGCCGGTTGCTGCAACGGCGGATTTGAACCGTTAGTCGTAGCTGTTCGAACTCCGCTCGCCGCGGACTGAACTCGTGGAGAATCACCCGCCTCCGATCTTCCGACGAATTGCCGCGTGTCCTGGCGATCGGAGCCAACGAAGTTGTTACGACGGCTGCCACGAACAAATCGTCGACCACGAATTGTCGATCCTGGGTTCAGGCTGGATGAAGCCGGCGATGGCCGTGACTGCAAAGTTCCACCCAGATTCCTCTGGCCAAACATCTGCGCATGCGCCGCATCCGCGCACATGCCAACGATCACGTAAGCCACCATTGCGATAAGTGTTCGTTTCGTCATCTATTTCGAGTCTCGTGTCGATGAGTTTTGCCAATCGGGCTCTTCTTTGCCCGACTGACAAGCTTAGCTTTTTCTTCAAGGCAGTAATTCACACGCAGTTGCTACTCAATTGGGCGAGCGAAAAAGCTAGTGATCTCGACCAAACCTTTGGGCAAGTATACGATCGACGAATAGTGATTGGCGTTCCACCATTCGATCTTCGGTTTCCCCAGCGCTTTCCACAGTTTTTCAGTGCATGCTGGTGGAACAACTTTGTCCTTGGTTGCATTGAACATCAAGACCTCGCGACCCTTCAGTGATGCCGCGTACGTTAGTGGATCGACCTCGCTCAGCAGTTTAACGGCGCGATCACGATCAACGTTCCGGCTGAGATTGTAGTCACGAACGCGTTCCATTTCTGGCGATTCCATGACAATCACAGGCAGATCGCCTCCCGCAAGAACAAAACAGCCTCGCGCAAGGCGAGGTTCGTTTTCGGCCGCAAGGCATCCGACGATGCCGCCGAGGCTAATCCCTGTTATACCGATGCGTTTCGAATCAACTTCTGGTTGAGAGGCCAGCCACGCGACCGCTCGTCGAATATCGAGCACCGCTTGTGTCATTCCTTCAACGGTTTCCTCCAGTTTTGGCGAGATCATGCGTCGCTTGGACTCTGATGGCCGCCGAGGTCCGTAGTAGGGCATCTTCAAGAAAAGCGAACCAACACCTTGTGTCGCGAACGAGCGACAAATCGTGCGAGACAGTTCAAAGTCTCCGCCTAAAATATGAAGCACTACGACGGCCGGACAACGGCCATCGGTTGAAGCCGAAGTCGGTCGAAAGTACTCGCACGGAACTGTGTTGTTTTCCAAGCATTCGGTTTCGATAGGCGACGGAAAGCATACATCGTAAATGTAGGTTGAATTGCCCCACCGTTTGACGAACCGTTGTGAAAACTCAAACGTGTGGTCCGGCAGACGGAACCGCTCGGAAACTTCTGTCGATTCATTGACAAAGGACGTGACACCAGATTCGAACAGAACGCGGTCGCTTGTTGGCGATGCCTCCTGAGCAACCAGCAGCTGATTGCTGATGCCGCATGTGACAGCGATCGCGCCTAGCACGGCACACTTAATTGCCAATGTATTTCGCGTAGACCGTCTTAGCAGTTGCCACGTCATCTGTGCCTCCGATGATCGTTCGGCCGTCGGTAAAAACAGTGATGATATAATCCCCGATCGTACACCGCAGCAAGAACGGATTGACGGTTACGTCTCCAACCGACTTCAATCGGTCGGCTAATTCGTCCAACACGACTACCGAGTGATCGGGAAAACTCAATTGAACCGAATTACGTCCGCACAAAACCGAACTGTGACTTCCTCGTTTGCCGTCCAGCCAGGGAAAGTCTCGGCCAGCGCAGGCGTCACACGTATTCGCCTCCTTCAAGCTGTCCAGGTTGATTGATCTCATGCGGTTATCCCATAGGTCGATCACCGTGAGCGTTCGGTTGATCGATTCTGAATTTCCGCTGAGTATCTTGATCGCTTCAGCCGCTTCGATGGAAGCAATAACGTTGATGATCGGTCCAATAATTCCAGCTGTGTCGCACGTCGGAGTTGTTCCTGGCGGCGGCGTGTCCGGCATCAGGCATCGCAAACAAGGCGTCTCACCAGGAATGATCGTCATCGATTGTCCTTCAGCACCAATGCATCCACCGTAAACCCAGGGAATCGAAAACTTGTGCGACGCATCGTTCAGCAGGAACCGGGTATCGAAATTGTCGGTGCCGTCGAGCATCAAATCGACGTCAGCTGCGAGCTGCTGAATGTTTGAAAAATCGACGTCTGCAACGATTGGTTCGATTTCGATTTCTGAATTGATTTCACGCAATCGATTGGTCGCAGCAATGGCTTTCGGAAGTTGCGATGCAACATCGGCTTCGGTGAATACAACTTGTCGCTGCAGGTTGTTCAGCTCCAAGAAATCTCGGTCGACAATCCGAATGTGACCAACACCTGCTCGCGTCAGCGTGTTTGCGAGCACGGAGCCAAGCGCACCGCAGCCGCATATCAGCACTCGACTTTCCGACAGCCGTTTTTGACCTTCTTCGCCAAACGGTGCAAAGCGTATTTGGCGAGCATAACGTTCGAATTTGGAATCCATTGTTTTTGCTACGAAGATCGGATTATGTAACCGGCGAGATCAACTTGCGGCGCGTGCGTGCTTTGCAGACGCTCGCACATGCGCCTTTGTTCTGACACCGACAGCTGATCGAGATCGGCAGTCGATTCCACAAACATCAGCGGCCAACCGCCGCTCGGTTGACTCAGTGTCAGGAGCAGTTCTGATGATACAACGATACCGTGTGCCCACGAAGGGACGTTAAGTTCCGGTTCTGAACAACGCCACAAACGCAGCGGGTTTTTCGAAATATTCTCGGTTTGCTCGAGGCTGTCCGAGAATACGATCGCCGTCACGCACGGCCAAGACGAAATATCTGCAAGCTCGTTCGCGTTTGCTTGATCTGCCTCGACAATCACTGGAATTCCGAAATCGGTGGCGAGTGTCAAGATTCGTTCAGACACGCTGGCTTGGGAAATTACGAGCGAGAGTCTTTCATCAACCCATTGCTGAGCTGTCTCAGGATTTGGAACTGCACCGCAGGACGCTCGCAAAACTGTGCGTCGACCATTGAGAAAAACACTTTGATTGCACGCTTCGATTTTACGAACGCCAATTTTGCGAGAACCTCCGCCGTGTTGTAAACGATAGTAAACAGGATGGATCGGCGACCAAATCGCTGGATCGGAAATGCGTACCTGATACGAATTGTCCGACAGCCTTTCAGGTGTCGCATAGTTCGGCAGAGTTCGAGCCGACGCCGCGTACGGTCCAGCAACCTGCGTCACGATTGCTTCCGTTCGAATCGTCATGCGGACAGATTCTGGCGAGGCAACTCCGTTAGATACAAAAAAGTCCATCGCAAAAGACTGAAGGTTTATACAGTCGGTGAGCTTGATTACGTACCGAGCTTACACAAAAAAAGGCACTCCGAAGAGTGCCGTCATGTTTCATTCGTCCGAAGACTACTTGCGTCGAAGGAAAAGCAAACAACTTATTGCAGCAAGGGAAAAACCAACGCTTGCCGGTTCTGGAACGAGCACGGTCGCTCGTCCGTCGGATGCAAGACCGCCGCCGGATTCATATGATCCATCGATCGAAAGATCTGCGCCGAGCTCGGTGAACGACAGCCCAGTTTGAAGTGCACCTTCCAAAGACAACGTACTGAAACCAGCCGGATCCAGTTTAAAGATCTTGGTTTGGGTATTAACGTCGAACAAGCCATTCAGCGCGGCATGAGGTCCGGCAGTGAAGTAACCAGAATCCGACTTTAATTCGAGAGTGGTGATAGGACCTGCTGTTGAATCAATCAGAAGGTCGCCACTTTCTGGCGAATAGACAACGTTGACACCATTTGCGTTTGCCGGCGCGACAGGAAGGGCGGCAAGGCATGTAGAACATGTAAGCAAGCTCAATACGACGATCGCTGTTTGTCTCATTAGGCTAGTCCAATCAGATGAGGTGTACTTTGCGTATAACCGCGATACGTAGATCTTAGTGGGAATGCGAACTTAGGGCAAGAAATGCGTCGCGTTGCAAGCTACTCCAATCGGTTAGTCGCCTGGCGAGTTCTGCTTGCGGTGCCTGCACGGTTTTCGGCCGCTACACGGCGGATCACCGCGGCGCGACATCTGGTAACCCAGGAATGATCTTCTTTGCGTTGCCGAAATAGATTTTTCGCAAAACGTCGTCCGGCAATCCGATCCCGTAAATGTTCCACAGACCTTGAGGCGGAAACGGCTTTTCAGAATAGGGAAAATACTCGTCATAAGTTTCTAGAAATCGCCAATACAGCTGAAGGCGTTCTTCGGGCCACGGCCCGTCGGTTCCAAACAGGATCCGGTCTGCATATTTCAAGAAGAACTTGCGAGCCGTGTAAGGTTGCCGCCCCAGCTCTGAAATCCGTGACGCGAACTCCACATAAAGATTTGGATATTCGTCCAACCATTTTGCCACGACAGTTAGATCTTCCGAGTTGTTCGCGAAGTGCGCTCCAATGAATTTCGTCTTTGGATGTCTCGCGATGACACGATTTCGAGCATCCAACAATTCGGCGCGAGAAGGAAATGCGTCTCCGTAAAAACTCCAATCGGGGTGTCGGCTCAGCTCTTCCCATCGCTCGTTGCGTTGGTCAATCGGTAAAAAGAACGCGGCAGGGTCCGCGGTATGGATAATCACCGGAATCCCCGTTTCACCGCACGCCTGCCAAATCGGATCCCACCGCGGATCGTCAATCTTGATCAGTGACCCATCAGGATTCTTGTAGGTCAGACCAAATCGCTTGAAGATCTTAAGTCCGCACGCTCCCAGTCCGCGAGCTTCCTTCAGAGCGTTCGCTGTTCGGCGAGCAAAGTCTGGGCGATGACAGTCCCAAGTCGAAGGTTTGTCTTCTTTGGCGTCACCGATCCAATCGATGTTTGCAAAGATGGCGAATCGCTGTGGATACTTTGACAGAAGTTTCTGGTGCTCGACAAATCGCTCGCCCAAAGTTCCGTCCAAGCTCACGCAAACTGCGATGTTGTTGCGATCCATCAAGCTCACGAATTGATCGAGCTGTTCCTCCGAACCTTTCATTCGATATCCGAAGTGAGAATGCACGTCGATGACCGGAAATTTGGCGCGAGTTAGTTGGGACTCGGTCGTCTTTAGCATCGACTTGGGGCGATAGTCGGCCAACGACAATTCCGGTTTATCGAGCTGTTTATCCTGTGCTTCCGCTACGGACGGCGCAGATGGCGAAAACAATTGCAGCCAAAAAACGTAGATAAGAATCGACAAGGTCATGCAGCCTTTGTGACGCATAATTGCACCCTATGGTAGCTGTGTTACGATGCTTGGTTGGCTGACAGCTTTGCTAGCCACTCACGACCAATTGGACGCCCGACGTTATGACGACCGACCCGACGCAACAACAGTCTACCGAAGGACAGGTTCGGGCACAGGATCTCAGTCGCAAACGAGACCGTCCGCCGATCGATGTGTCGGGCTATTCGCCTCGGCAATTCATCGGAGCCGGTGCTTATGGCGAGGTATGGGTCGCCGTCGATCAGAATACTGGTCGGAAAGTGGCAATCAAGTTTTACATTCATCGAGGTGGTCTCGACTGGTCGCTGCTGTCGTCGGAAGTTGAAAAGCTAGTTTTTCTTTCGGCCGACCGATATGTCGTCCAGCTTCTTGACGTTGGCTGGGACGCGGATCCTCCGTACTACGTCATGGAGTACGTCGAGAACGGATCGCTTGAAGACCATTTAAAACGCCACGGCACGATGTCGGTCGGCGATTCTGTTGAAATGTTTCGCGACATAGCGACGGGGCTCGTTCACGCCCATGGCAAGGGTGTGCTTCATTGTGATTTAAAGCCGGCCAACATCCTTCTGGACCAAGACCACAAACCACGCCTCGCCGATTTTGGTCAGTCGCGTTTGTCGCACGAACAAACTCCGGCGCTGGGAACGCTTTTCTACATGGCTCCGGAACAAGCATCGATGGACGCGGTCCCTGACGCGCGGTGGGATGTTTATGCGCTCGGCGCGATTCTCTACTGCATGCTGACAGGTGAATCGCCACATCGGAGTGACGATGCGGTTTCGGAAATTGATTCTGCACCTGCTCTAGACGACCGCCTGGAACGGTACCGCAATTTCATCAAGGATTGTCCGCCACTTACGGCGCATAGAGAAGTCGCTGGTGTCGACCGAGAACTCGTCAGCGTCGTCGATCGATGCTTGGCGTACGATCCTGAAGAGCGGTTTCCCAACGTGCAAAGTGTTCTGGATGCACTGCGGGTTCGAGACACCAATCGAGATCGGCGGCCACTGTTGATTCTAGGACTTTTGGGGCCGTTGCTGTTTTTGGCTCTGGCCGGATTCATCGGCTACCGAGGCCACCAACAATCGGTAAACAAAGCGGAAGACTTGCTACGCGCCAGAGCACTAGAAAGCAATCGCTTTGCCGCTGCGTTTGTTGCCGAAGCAGTTGCTCGGAGATTTGAAGGGTACTTTCGCGCTGTGGAACAAGTAGCGGCCGACCAAGATGTCATAACGTCGATCGAACGATTGACTGCTGAAGGCGAGTCGGCTGAATGGATCAGGCGAATGGACGATGGAGACATCGGTCCAACGATTCGTGATCAATTGTATCACGACAAGGATTGCAACTTTCTTTTTGATCGTTTGAAGAACCGGCTTGAGAATGGCAATCAAGATATTGTCGTTAGTTGGTTCATCACCAACGATCGCGGAACACAATTAGCATCGCAGTTCGCCGACGGGACCAATACAACGTTCGGCAAGAATTACGCCTACAGGACTTACTTTACAGGTCTGCAAGACGATCTCCCAAAAGGAAGTCCACCGAATCAGCACGTCACGAGGACTCAGCTGTCAGCCGTTTTTCAAAGTGAACATTCTGGGACTTGGAAGGTCGCGGTGTCCACTCCGGTATGGGCATCTACGGAGTTGAATGGAGCAGAGAACGAACCGCCAAGATTTCTGGGAATCGTCGCGTTGACAGTAGAACTAGGAGGACTTGGTGAACTGTTGCAAGCCGGGTCGGTAAAAACGCAAGACGGCAGTACCGCTTCTCAAATCACTCGACCCACAGACCACTTTAACGTGTTGGTGGCGAAAGATGAGAACGATTCAGCAACGATTCTCCAGCACCCACTTTTTCAAAAACTGAAAGGTGAAGAGCGAGTTCGCGTGCTGTCCGATTTAGGAACTTCAAAAGACTATCGGGTCGACTTATCGAATTGGCGAGACGATCAGTTGTACGTCGATCCTCTGTCGAAACATCCGTCGGGAGCATCATTCGCAAATCGTTGGGTCGCCGCAAAACGAGACGTCACGCTGCCGAGTCGCGGTGAAGGCAGCGAGGAAGTTGACACAGGATTGGCGGTCATCATCCAGGAAAACTACGACAACGCGGTCGAGTCCGTGCGTAATCTTGGTCGATCACTGTCGAGATTAGGAGCAGTGGCGACTGCCGGCTTGATCGGAATTGTGGTTATTTTGTGGTGGTTTGTCGTGCGCGCTATCTCCGATCCAAACGAACGCAGACGAAAACAAAGTGGTTCGAACTCGGTCGTCGCGTCTTTGCATAGCATGGAGACCATCGAGTTGCCGAAGAAACTCCGGCGTGAATAAACGGTTTTTGTGTGCGATTCCCATTAGGCGCAGTGGATCGTGCTAAAGATCCCTGGCAGACAGGTCTTTAGCACGATCCACTACATGAGAATGCCAGCTGCGCTCAGACGCGGAAATTAACGCTGAGCAATCCGGCCCGGTTCGCCTCCTTCGAATACCGAAAACCACGCAAAAACTGGCATGTGATCGGACACTTCTAACGCCTGCTCAATTGGCAAGTTGTACTCTCGCAAAAAGTCGAATACGCCCGAGCGTCCCGTGAATTCGACAGTGCTCGTTTTTTGAAATGCGATGTTGTCCACAAATGCAGTTCCGGCCGTGAGCGTCGAGATCTCACCAACGGCCCAGCCCAAATCTCGGACGTGCGATAGCCCTTCGTGCTTTCGGTAGTCTTCGCTGAAGTCGCCCAACATGATCACGTCGTCTTCGCCTCGCCCGTCGTCGCGAACTTTGAACATTAAATCTCGCAGCACGGGGATTTCATCGCGAGTGCGTGCCGGATCGACATGCACATTGACCAACGAAAACGTAAACGCTTCGTCCGTTTTGATTCCTCGAGTTCGGAACCAGCCAATCAGCGGCTCTCGCGTGAGCAGGTTGCTGTGATCATCAACCGAATAAAACGCAGATCGATCAACATCGACCGCGTCTTGGTTGAAGATGAAACCGAGCTGCTCTTGCATTCGTTGCGGTCCAATTCTGGGGCCTATCACATAGTCAAACCGGCCTCCGTGGGAATTGATTTGGTCGACAAGTCGGGGCAGCAAATCGTCAGTGTCGCTTTGGATCTCCTGGAGCGCGACGACGTCGAATCGTCTCAACATCCGAACATACAGATCCATCACGGCTGGTTTACGAGATTTGCTTTGATTAAATGACTCCATATTGAACGTTGCAATCGAGATCGCTCGTCTGCCTTGGTAGACGGTGGCAGCGGGCAATTCGCCTTCGGGCTTCGGCGGCGCATCAAACGAAGATTGCATGACTGTCGCGACGGAAGTGTCGGGTTCAGCTTTCGTGTGTGCTCGGCGAACGATTTTTAGTTGGTTGACGCCGTCGACGTCGAAGTTCTGGAAGAAAAGCCATCCGGAGCCTGAAAGCAGACTCAGAAAAACCACACTATATCCCAATGCACGCCCAGACATTATTTTGCCTCCGACCAAACCGCACCTACCGACTATCTGCTCTCGGTAATATCGTCACGTTCAGCTAGATTTCCAAAATCTTGTGCGTGGAGCTCGGAGATTGGCGATTGGAAGAGTTGCGCCGCTCGAAAACAATCGTCGCATTTACTCCGTCGCAACGTACTGCCAGCATGTCAGCCGTTAGAATACAGCCCAACACGCAAGCCGCGTGTGGCTGCGAGACAGTCACCGGTCAGAACGCCGCAATGTCGGCGGAAGACCATAAATAAAGGTTGAACAAATGATGACGTATCTGAAATCGTTGTGTCTGAGCGTGCTCGTTTTCGGTTCGGCGGCACAAGGATTGAATGCGGCAGAATCAGTACGATACCTGTACGTCGCCGAACCGGGCATCCGAAACTACACGGAGTATGGCGGACACGGGATCATCGTTTACAACATCGATCGAAATTATGAATTCGTTCGGCGCATTCCGTTTTCTGGATTGAAAGATGATGGCACCCCGGACAACGTCAAGGGGATTTGTGGAAACGCGTCAACGGGCAAGCTCTACGTCAGTACTGTCCAGCATCTGATCTGCATTGACTTGCATAGCGACAAAACCTTATGGGAACGTCAATATGAGTTCGGATGCGATCGGATGTCGATGTCGCCAGACGGCAAGATTATCTATCAGCCATCGTTTGAAAAAGACTACTGGTACGTATTGGACGCAGAGTCGGGAGACGAAATCGCCCGAGTGATGCCAAAGTCTCGCTCGCACAACACTGTGTACGGAAACGACGGAAGATTCTGTTATCTCGCCGGCTTGGCCTCACCACTGTTGACCGTCGCCGATACGAAGTCGCACACCATCGCAAAAACGGTAGGCCCATTCGCGGCCAGTATCCGCCCGTTCACGATTAACGGCGACCAGTCACTGTGCTTCGTCAACGTAAACGATCTACTGGGATTCGAGATCGGCGACATCACGACCGGCAAAAAGCTTCATCGCATCGAAGTGCAAGGATTCAATCACGGACCAGTAAAACGCCACGGTTGCCCGAGTCATGGGCTCGCGCTGACTCGCGACGAACGCGAAGTCTGGGTTACCGATGGCCACAACAGTCATCTGCACGTCTTCGACGCCACGGTGATGCCTCCCAAGCAAGTCCATTCGATTCAGTTGAGAGCTCAACCAGGTTGGATCACGATGAGCATGGACGGCAAGACGTGCTGGCCATCCACAGGAGACGTCATCGACATCGCAACTCGCAAGATCACACACCGGCTAACCGATGAAGAAAACCGCATGGTGATGAGCGAAAAAATCCTTGAGGTGCAGTTCGCAGACGGGCGAGTATCAACAGTCGGCGATCAGTTCGGCAAAGGCTACGCAGAAAAGTAATTTTTGGGGTGCGGCTAACTGTTGGAGATATCTATCTTCGATCACCTGAACTCTTTGCTGTCCTGAGCACACTGGAAAATCCTGTGGCCGCAAAAACATTGCGGCACAATCTTGGCGGCGACACTCGCCGACGTTTGACTTGCTCGTGGCTTGCTGGGTCTCCGAAACAGTGTTGTTTCTTTCTGTGAGCAGCTTTCTATGAGTTTGGCATCACCTCAGAGATGAGTAGCACTGTAATTGGGTTGAGCCACTGCGAGTTTCGGCAGCCCCAATTTCGTTTCAACGAATTGACAGGCGTCGGCGAGTTCTCCACGAACTCGTCCGTGGATCTTGCGAACCCGTATCAGGCCGCAGGCAGCTTGCTCTGAAGTTGCTTGGTAGTGGCGGTGCTGCCGCGGCAACGGATTCTGATTGATCGCTGACATCGTCGCCTTGGGGATGGTCACGACCAAACTGGACTTCTTTCAGGAGAAACGGCAGCCGCTGAGTTCCGATTAGAGGCGATATTGGGCGGAGCAAGTCCCGCACGAAACGGGTAAGAAACCCACGATTACCGCTGTAACGATTGGAGCCGCTCTATCGCTTGATCGCTCCACCCCGACCACAATGCCCGCATTATATGTCAAAATTGCCGACATCGCCGTAGCTGCCCAAGGCTCAAACATTGCTGTCACTCAAAGAAACTTCACGTTGCCGGCAGGCATGGGCGTCGCGGCTCCGCACAAATCTCTCAACCGGGCTCGCGAATCGAGCCGGATTCGGGTAGTTTGAAGGGTGCGAGTCGCAATGTCGGTTCGCCCCCCTCACCTCTCCCGCTCTGAAGTTCGTCCTCCGCTGTAAGTTTCGGAGGTGAATCGTCACAACGCGGTCGGCTTCGATAGTCCGATTTGTTTCGCGCTAAGCTGCCAATGAGCGAGATCTCTACCACCAATCGGATTAGAAAGTATGGCTATTGAAACGTGCGAGATGGACTTCTCGCAATTTGAACTTAGTGACCCGGTACGGCAAGCAGTCGATAATTCGGCATACACCAAGCCGACATTGATTCAAGAAAAGACAATTCCCCTGATCTTGAACGGCTCCGATCTGATCGGGCAGGCGGAAACGGGTACGGGCAAAACGGCCGCGTTTGCGTTACCCCTGTTGTCGATGCTTCAACCAAAGTTACGCGAGACGCAAGTTCTGGTGCTCGCCCCAACTCGAGAGCTGGCGATTCAAGTCGCTGCGTCGTTCGAAAAGTACGGATCAGCGATGCAGAAGCTGCGCGTCGCGACGATTTATGGAGGGCAAAGCTACGAAGGGCAAAACCGCGCACTGCGAAATGGTGCTCAGGTCGTCGTTGGCACGCCAGGTCGCGTTATGGATCACATGCGCCGCGGAACATTAAAGCTTGACGCTCTGAAAGCATTTGTCTTGGACGAAGCAGACGAGATGTTGCGAATGGGCTTCGCGGAAGACGTCCGCTGGATTCTGAGCGAGGCTCCGAAGGAGCGTCAAACTTTGTTGTTTTCCGCGACTCTGCCACCAAACGTCCGAGAGATTGCAGACGAACATCTGTCGGAACCAGAGCACATTGTTGTCAAAAGCAAAACATTGACTGCTGCGACAATTCATCAGCGCGTGTGCATGGTCGGATTTCGCGACAAACTCGACGTGCTCGTACGGATTCTTGAATCAGAACCGACTGAAGGTGTTTTGATATTCGCGAAGACTCGCGAGATGACGACTCGCCTCGCCGAACAACTTTGTCAACACGGGTTCACGGCAACGTCGCTAAACGGCGATATGCAACAGAAACAGCGCGAGAAAACCATCGAGCAATTGAAGAGCGGGCGATCAAACATTGTTGTTGCTACTGATGTGGCGGCCCGTGGTTTGGACGTGCAACGAATTAGCCACGTAATCAACTACGATTTTCCTCACGACACTGAAGCCTACATTCACCGAATCGGACGGACCGGACGAGCTGGCCGTGAAGGCAATGCGATTTTGTTCATAGGTCGTAAGGACAAGTTTCGCCTGCGTCGCTTGGAACAGGCAACTAGACAACAGATCACTTGGATGGAACAGCCTAGCGAGAAAGAAGTTCACGAGCAGCGAGTTGCTCAGTTCAAAGAGTCGCTATGCGAGAGCATAGAGGCGGGCGGCTACGAATGCTTGCAAGACTTGCTTCACGACTTTCAGAAGGAGACGTGCGTTCCGATCGAGCGCATCGCCGCAGCGTTGCTCAAGATGTCGCATCCGAACTTGGTCCCTGCCAAAGAAACGAAGTCGCGCCGAAGTCGCCGTGACCAAAACAAACACGGATTTGGCGACGGTTCCATTAGCGACGACTTCAACGAAGACGCTTTCCGTGGTGACGACGACAAATCTAGGAAGCGCAACGGACGGCGAGGCGAAGATCAGGACATGCAAAAATACCGCATTGAGGTCGGGCATGTGCACGGCGTTCGTCCTGGTAACATCGTCGGCGCGATTGCTAATGAGGTTGGCCTCGCCGGCAATGAAATTGGCGGGATTCAAATCAGCACTCACTTCAGCAGCGTCGATCTACCTCGTGGCCTTCCATCTGACGTCATCCGACGGTTGCAAAAAGTTCGCGTCGCAGGCCAAATGCTAAGAATATCGGCATGGGACAAAGGCAGCCAACGGAGAGGCACAGATTTTAGACGCCGTGGGCCAAAGAAATCCTCCCACGGGAAACGCCCCAAGAATCGAAGTGCGAAGTAGCCGATTCTACGAAGTAGCGTTTATAGGTAAACGGCGAGATCTGATCTGACACGTGCTGTTCTGCCAGGTAGTTAGCGTTCCTCTCAGCTGACAAAGGAACGCTTGCCCTTGTTCTTCAAACCTTGCCAATCGACGGGTTCGTGGGTAGCGAATAGTGACCGCAGATTTGTTCTCGATAACGGAAGCTGCTCAGCAAGTCTGGGCGATGCCGCTGTCGTATACGTTCCCCAGCGAAAAACGAAAACGAAATCGGTAGAATTGAAGTCTCCATCGCCGTTCCAATCTCCTTCGCCCCAACCCGAATTGCCATCGATTCCGTCTTCGTATTCAGCAAATTGGAAGACAGTCACAAAGTCCTGCGGGTTGAAAACGCCGTCCAGATTTGAATCGCCGTAAGTGGATCGCAACTCGTTGATCACCAGCTGATTGATATCAAACTGATCGATCTTCCTATCGTGGTTAAAGTCAAACACAGAGTCGATTTCGTCACTCCTGGAAAGCAGGAACAGAGCATCGATATCGGCCGCCGTGCGTCGACGATCTCCGTTCACGTCGCCAGCGACCTGATCGTGCTCTGCCCGTAGTTGGGCGAGAAGTGAATCAGTCCGTGCTCGCGCGGTGAGCTCGATGGGATTGGCACCGTTCGACAGCTGAATGGTGTCACTGAAGTACCCACCGATTACGACTCGGCCGTCTGGTTGAACAGCGACCGAACTTATTCCATCTTCGCCGTTTCCGCCGTACGTGTTGAATTGTTGGGGTTCGCCTGACTTCGCCAAGCTAATGGTAAACCCGTCCAGTTCAATCGCAGCCTTGTGGAGGTTTTCGGATCCAGCAGCTCGCAATGTCGCGGTGCTTGAAAACTCGCCAACGGCAATCAAGTCGCCGTTCGTCCGCAGCTCCAAATCGTGCAATTGAATATCGGTTCCGGCAACTTCAGAGACCCAACCGATTTCGTCGTCGGGCGTAACAGAGAACAGAACGGACCGTTGGTCTGTGTTGCTAGTATCCAGTGTGCGTGAAGCGGAGCCAGCTTCGATGGTCACATTGGAATTTGTGGTGGCAGCATAATATCGTGCACCAGATGCATCGATCACAATGTGCGTAATCGATTCGTCACCAGAACCAGCGATTGCACCTATTTTTTCGAACCGCCGTCCAGTCGAATTGAGCGTACCAAGGACCGTATCGGCACCACCCAGGCTGTTAACTCGCAATCCGCCGATGGTGGCAGAATCGGTGAAGCTGAGGGCCATGTGATAAGTTCCGTCGTTGTCTGGCGCAATCGCTGTTGTTGCTTCGTCTGTTGCGCCTCCCGCGGTCCAC
>JAGQPC010000668.1 GCA_020426925.1 Planctomycetales bacterium
GACGCATCCGCAGTGAGCAGTATTTATGTTCAGTCGATCACTGGCACGACTGGCAAGGCCGATAACCTCAAGCTTACCTGCGTCGCGGTCGCCGACTAACCCAGAATTGTGACAATCTCCCCCTCGCCCAAGGAAACTTCTTTCCCTTGGGCGAATTGCACACTTCAACTGCCGAAAACTGACTGCATTGTGATACTTGTTAGCTGTCCTTGCAGGGAACTGTTCAGGTATGAGTGTCCGTACTGTAAACTAAGTACATCAAAGAGTCTTACGAAATCAGGGAAACGGAATCGGCTACATTGCGTGGCTTGACGAGCAACGTTTCCAAGCAGTCTGTGGTTGAGTTGGGAAACCATGACGGAAGACACAAATGTTCCGGCGAATCAAGATCGGCAGCGTGCAAAGCAAATCGCCGACAAACATCTTGCGAAGGGTACCTCACCTCAGGATGATGCCGATCTTCTTGCGTGTCACCCAGAACTTGCCAAACTCATTGAGAACTATCTGCGCGCCGCCAGATTGATGCAAGCAGCGCGTGGAGACGATAGTCAACGCGACCTAAACGTGACTCACGAATGGCACGCGTCTTCTGACACGTTGGCATTCAACTCGACGGTCAAGTGCCCTGAGTGCCACACGGCCGTGACGTCGTCGGTTGCATCCGAGTCAACAACTTGCCCATTGTGCGGTCGCCAAATACAAGTTCTGTCGAACGATATCTCCAAGGCTCGGTTTCAGCCGCTATCGCAACTTGGTCGATTCGAGCTGATCGAAGAGGTCGGTTCTGGTGGGTTTGGCATCGTGTGGAAGGCTAGAGACCCTCAGCTCGATCGATTTGTAGCCATCAAGATACCTCGACAGGCCTTTGACGCGCAAGAAGTAGATCAGTTTTTCCGCGAAGCTAAGACTGCATCAAAGGTGAGGCACAAGAATATCGTTGCCGTCCATGAAGTAGGCCGGGATGGCGACACGGTTTATTTGGTAAGCGACTTTATCGATGGCGAGCCACTAGGCAAGAGAATGGTTCGCAGGCCCTTTGATGCGCACGAAGCCGCTGAGATGGTGGAAACGATTTGTCTAGCGCTCCAAGCCATCCACGATGACGGGATCGTACATCGAGACCTGAAGCCAGACAACGTGTTGTTGAACCAAAGTGGTATTCCTTTTCTAACCGACTTCGGTCTGGCGAAGCGAACCGAGGGACTGACTCTAACGGTAGATGGTTTGTTGATGGGCACGCCAGCATATATGTCTCCTGAGCAGGCGCGAGGGGATGCCAACAAAGCAGATGCCAGAAGTGATATCTACTCTGTTGGCGTGATGCTGTTCGAACTTCTGACGAACGAAAAACCGTTTCGTGGGTCGCCGATGCGAATCGCCGATCAGGTTCTTAATGATGAGCCACCCAGAGTGCGTGCGCTGCAGCCGACGACGCCCGTTGATTTAGAAACCATTTGTCTCAAGTGCCTGGAGAAAAATCCAGAGCAGCGTTTTCAATCAGCTTCAGAATTGGCTGACGAGTTGCGACGATTCCTCGATCATATGCCAATCAAGTCGCGACGAATAACTGCCACGGAGCGTTTCGCACGGAGTTGCATGCGCCGACCGTGGCTCACCGCGATGGCAGCAGCGGTGATCTGTCTAGCAATTGTCGGTACTGTGCTTTCAGTACTGTTAAACCAATTGTCGGACAAACGCAGAATTGACCTGTTGGATTTAACGGCAACTAAGAATCGCTTGGAAAAAAGCTATTCGGAGCTAAGCACCACGTACAAAAATCTGCAGAATCAAGAGGTCGAAACCGCAAAAAACGCGGAACGTGCTCGACAGGGAAGATACGCGAGCGACATGGAACTAGCATTCCTGGCCATGCGATCCGGTGACTTTGGAAAGAGCGAAGAATTGCTGCTCAGATACGCTGAGCCGCCGCACGATCACCTGAGACGGTTCGAATGGCACCTTCTATGGAACAATATTTATGGCGGATTGCGGCATATGACAGCGGAACATAGTTATTCCGGAAAAGTCGTTCTCGCCTCGACGGAAACGGGAAGCACTATCGCTATAACCGACCATGTGTCGTGGCTTGCAACCTACGATGCGTTAACAGAAAGCCATGGAAAGTCCTGGGCTGCACCGAAGCTACCTGGCTGGATCACAGAACTCGTGATTCACGACAATGGGAGGCTTGTCGCCGCAGACCATCGGGGATTTCTGTCTCTGTGGCCCAATTTTCGGGCAGCCGATCCAAACGTCGGACTTCGTTCTGTGCAGGGCCACAATCACGAGATTGTGTCGCTCGTGAGTATCCCAAACGACGGCGGGTACATCACGTCCGACAGTAACGGATATGTAAAAACCTGGGACGTTCACCTCAACCCAACTCGATCCCCGCTTCGCGTCGGCGAAAGCGCCGTGGCGGTTACTGTCTCACCGAATGGCAATCATCTCGCTACTCTCAATGTTGATTGGTTGAAAGTGGAAGCCGCCAAGCTGTTCAACATTCCTGAACCACTTATAAGCGAGATTGCGTATGTGCGCTGCTACGACCTAGGAAATCTAGACAAACCACTTTGGACGAAAACTTTCGACAGATCTGGCGAAGACATAAGACAATTCGCGGCGAATCGGATCGCGTTCAGTCCATCGGGACAAGAAGTGGTCGCCGTCGCGAATTCCAAAGAGATCATGTCGTGGGCGACGGAGAGTGGTGAGGCAGTCGCGTCCTACGAGCCGATCGGAGCAGTGCTTCGATGGATCGGGTTTTCACCCGACGGCGACCGATTGGCCGGGATTCCGATTGGAGGATCTAATGTGCACTTCTGGAACGCGAGTAACGGCCGACACATGCCTCGCGAAACGATTCCACACATACGAGCACTTGACGCGTGCTGGGTAGTGGGGAGCGAATCAATACCGGATCGGTTGATAACCGCAAACAACTTGTGGCTGCGAGTATGGGACCCTATCGTTCGATCGAGAGCGCCACAACAATCGATTCGCAGCATCACCGGGTTCGTGCTTGAACATGGCCTGGCGGTCGATCATTCAAGCTTCCACATTAGAGGCAATTACAATTCTGGCAACGACCGCATTCATGATGTCTGGCGGGTTAATCCCCTGGAACGAATTCGTATAGAGATCTCGGCGAGTGTGTCAAAGGCTTTGGACACGAACCGTGACTATGTCTATTACACCGAAGGTAAGGGGCGTATCAAACGGCTGAACATTAAAGATGGCTCGGAAACTCTGCTCTTTGATGATCACGCAGAACACTATTCCATCGGAATTTCCAGCGACGGGAAGCTGCTGGCGACGTCAGGAGTTGGGGCCAGTTCGATGTCGGTTTACAGAATCTACGATATAGAATCTAAATCGGTCTTGCAGACGTTTGAATGGAAAGACGGTTCGAGAAAACCGGCGGTTTTCGCCCCCGACAATTCGTCTCTCTATTTCATAACCAGTTGGGGCGATGCCGTATGTTGGGACCGTGCAACTAGAAAGATTCGCTTTCCCCTTGCCCCGCCAGATTCGAACTTCGCCGTCAACAAAGACGTCTTGTCTGGTAGCGAACGGACTGCGATCGCAGTATCGCCCGATGGCAAGCAATTGGTCGTTGGTTCGGCTTCCGGTGGAATCGACGCGTTGGACACAGCAGCTGGGAAGGTCAATTGGGCTGCGAGCGTGGCCGAAATCACGGTAAATAGTATTGTGTTTTCAGACGATGGCCTCGACGTGCTCGTTGCCTGTGGAAACGAAAGTGGTGATTACGGCGCAATCGTCTTGCTCGACGCTAGGACCGGAGCATTGCGTGGTGAATTCGGTCACCACCTCAAGCCGGCCTACTTGGCAACATTCGATAGCAGCGGTCGCAATATCGTATCGCTTCACGCGAATGGTAGGATCGTCAAATGGCAGGCAGCAGACGAAGAAGTCGTCGAGGCACACCTCAAACAGCGGCGATCACACCCTAACCAAAGAGCAGTAATTCATTCGCCGTAGCCTCAATCGCAGAAAGAGACAAATTGCTTCAGTGAACGGTATCAGCGATCCGAGCAGTTCTTCGAACCTGCCAGCCGGAGTTGGCTACCGACAATCCTCGAGCAGGATGTCCGTGCCGGACATCGACATTTTCCACCGCCCATCCGCCGATTGGACGCTCGTTTCATCTCTTGATGCCGTGAAATCTTCCCACGGGGCCGTATAAAGTGGCACGCCAGTTGTATCCCAAACGAATTCTCCTTCGTGGCCCGACGCATAGATCCTGGTCGCATCGGGATTGAAATCTAACGCATTGGCGACGCCGATGTGGCCGGTCAAGTCAAAGAGACTTTCCCCGAGATCTAAGTCCCACACCTTTATCGTTCGGTCCGTGCTCGATGAGATGAGTTTCGTTCCGTCTGGACTGACTCCAAGCGCTACGATCGATTGAGAGCGTCCGTGAAGTACGGTCAATCGCTCCGCTGTTTCCGCGTTCCATACTTCAATTGTTGCGTCTTCGTCTCCAGAAGTTACAACACGAGTACGGTCTGAGCTGGTGCTGTCGACGACATTTTCACTCCCAGTAATCGTTTTTCGCAGCACGCCAGTGTCGGCATCCCACATTTTTATTTTTCGCATCCGATCAGAAGCGATAACATGCGAACCGTGCGGACTGATGCAGACGTCGACGATAGGTTTCTTCCTTGCGTAGACGCGTGTTCGGCCTCTCGTCTCATCCGTTAGCCCGTGAAATACGGTCATCAGCATCTTCATCGTTCGCGATTCCCAGACAGAAATCCTCCTGTCGTCGAAAAGTACGACTCGCGTACCTTTCCCACTGAAACTGCGAGCGCCAAGGCGCATCTTCCTATTCCGCCACATGCCTGGCACCTTTTTGCCAGCTCCGGTTACGGTGTCCCACAGCCACACGTTTCCACCGCTGTCAACGGACGCGACAAAATTGGCATTTCGACTGAACGCCATGCTTCTCACTTTCTCTGAGTGAGGCAGTTTCCGTGTGTTGTCAGAAATGCGTTCTGCTTGGGCAGTTTCGATGGTATCGTCAGCCAGTTTGTTGCCGGGATCCGTAGTTGTCGGAACCCTATTCGGCTGGATATTCTCTTCGAGCGTTGGTGGGCCGATCCTGTCGGTTTGATCAGAAACGGGAACCGGACCTTTGTCGCGATTGGCGTCCTTCTTGCTGTCGATTACCGCTAGATAATATTGCTTCTTTTCCGGCTTCGATTCTCCTTCGTCGCCCACTGCGTGCGGTTCCACGACTTCCACTGGGCGATCCTGTTCGCTTGACGACGCCGGTCTGATTGTGACGGGAGCACTAGTGTTCTCGCCCTTATCAGACTTGGAATTCGTGTCACGTGGATTCGTCGGATGCGAGCAGCCGGACAAAATGAATGCGATGGTGACGGCGACTACGATACTGAATTCTAAAAAGCCGCCTTTACGTGTCGGTGAATATTGCATTGATTCATCCCCTGATGATCTTAGGCTGGCGAAAAACTCGGATGATGCGATCGTCTGAATCTAGAAAGATCACGTGCTTCTTCTTCGTTTTGATGTCAAATCTCATCGCGTCGACAATCAGCTTTCCGCGGCAAATGATAAACTCATGCCCCTGCGAGCGGAACTTCGCATGTCCCGGATAAGACGAAGAGCGAATGTCTATACTCATCTCTTCTGTAAAAACATGGCCTGCATCAAACGAAACTTCGATCGCATCGATGAGCTTTCCCTTAGCTTGCTGACCGACCCAAATTGAGCCTCCGCTTTCTTTACCAAAATCGCTGATGGGGATTTCACGCGTGCGCGTTGCACGACGCAGCAGTGGTTTCTCTGGGAACACCAGACGCAAATGACCGATATCGACGGCGCCATGATTCGGAAATGGTCGCGCCGTCACACGGCACTTACCAGGCTCGGAATTATCTGTTGGGAAATAGGATGCAATCTTCGGATGAGAGCTTTCCAGTTTCTTCCAATCGCCGTCTTGCGGTGGCGGTAGATAGCATACCGCGGAAATATTCCCTCTTCGATCAAGGAAGACTACTTGGCAACGTGTCGTATTGAGATCTACGGTTTTGCCTTTGATTGTCACAAGCCCATTATTGAACTCCCACTGTCCATCTAGAACCTGGAAGTTCCCGTGTAAAGAGGACCAAAATGCACGACCGTTCTCGAACAAGCCGAACGAGTAGCGATCTCGCCCCTGATCAGTCGACTCAATGCAGAACGCAAAGCGTCTGAGCCCTTCCAATATTGGGACTGGCAAATCTCTAACAAAACGGGTGTCACCGAGGTCGAGAAAAAGCCTTTCACCAACGGTATAAGGATACGCGATTCCATAATGGCCAACTCGCCAGGCCTTTCCAAACCCTGCGGTCGCTGCTGCTATTTGCCACTGCTCCAATTCAGGACGAAGCTCGTTCAGGCTCTTGCTGACGACGAGCGTTTCTACTGCATTGGAAGCCGGCTGACTGATGATCGAAATCAGGATCGGGATTGTAAGGCGAATTCGTCTTAGCATCAGAATGGCTCTCCTTGTCGTTCTAGTCGTCAAAGTCGGACGGTTTAACAGACGCCCGGCTATTCAATACGCTGGTTATTCGCGTGGCGCGCGCAGGACTTTCGATTCTTAGTCTCGCGCTCGTGGTTCTGTCGTCGAATTCGCTGGAAAACTCGATTTTCGGCGGATAGCACGATTTTAATGGGAATGATGCTCGCAAGAACTAGCAACCGCATCCATCGAAGATTGGTATGCCAGTGGGCCCAATCGTTGTCACGCGTGATGAATTCGTTTTGTCTATAATCTGTTTTATGGAGAAGCCTGAATATGAACACCCCGACCGGCAACGCGCGAAGCTGATCGCAGAAGAACACCTTGCACAGGGCTCGTCAGCTGAGGACGACGCTAATCTTCTTGCCGCTCACCCGGAACTTTCAGCACTTATTGAAAACTATCTGCGCGCCGGCCGTCTGCTGCAAGCTGCGCGGAAAAACGATAGTGGTATCGAGTTCGTTCATGCAGGCGAGCCATGCACGATCAAGCAAGAAAAACGCTCGTCGTCAGAGACGCTCAAGTTTATATCCACGGTCAGGTGCCCTGAGTGTCACACGGCCGTGAAATCTTCCGTGGTGTCCGAATCAGCGACTTGTCCGTCGTGTGGTCGCGAAATCCACTTGATGCCCGGTGAAAGTAGCACCGCGCGATTCCAGGTGCAGTCGCAAGTTGGTCGGTTCGTTCTGATGGAAGAGGTCGGCGCAGGCGGGTTCGGCATCGTTTGGAAGGCGCGCGATCCACAGCTCGATCGAATCGTGGCGTTAAAGATACCTCGACAGGCGTTCGACGCCCAAGAAGTCGATCAGTTTATTCGCGAAGCGAGGACCGCCTCGAGAGTGCGGCACAAGAACATTGTTGCCGTCCATGAAGTTGGACGGGATGGCGACGCCGTTTATCTGGTTAGCGATTTTATCGACGGCGAGTCGTTGGGGCGTAGGATGGCCCGCACACCCTTCGATGCCCGCGAGGCCGCTGAAATCGTGGAAACAATTTGCCTGGCACTTCAAGCCATTCATGATGACGGGATCGTTCATCGCGACCTAAAGCCGGACAACGTGTTGCTGAACAAAGAGGGCATACCGTTTTTGACCGACTTCGGTTTGGCCAAGCACGCTGAGGGATTGACGCTTACGGTGGATGGTTTGCTGATGGGCACGCCCGCATATATGTCTCCCGAGCAGGCGCGCGGTGAATCCAACAAGGCAGATACCAGAAGTGACATCTACTCTATTGGCGTGATGATCTTCGAGTTGCTCACTAGCGAAAAACCGTTTCGTGGGTCGCCGATGCGAATCGCTAGCCAGATTCTTCATGATGAGCCCCCAAGACTTCGAACACTCCAGCCGACAATACCGGTCGACTTGGAAACCATCTGTCTCAAATGTTTAGAGAAGAGCCCCGAGCAGCGTTTTCAATCGGCTTCGGAACTTGCGGCGGAATTGCGACGCTTCCTGGACGGACATGCCATTAGATCGCGACCGGTGAGTTTGCTTGAACGTAGTTATCGATGGTGCAAACGCAAACCGTTCGCGGCGGCGCTTGGTATCGTGCTGCTTGCGGTTGCGTTTCTGGCATCAGTGTTGTCTGTCAAATTTAATTCGATCGCGAATAAGGCAAATCAGGTTGCCGACGAAAAAGCTCATTTGGCGTATATCTACCAAATGAAGGATATTGGGCAGGCGATTTCATCGCACGATTATCGTCAAGCTCGAACTCTGCTCGACAAACAGATCCCCAAGCCCGGCGATGCGGATCCTCGTGGTTTCGAGTGGTACTACTGGCAAGATCAACTCACCCAACATTGCATTTGGGAGCGCAACGACGTTCCTGGAATCGAAGCGGTCGCTTTTTCTGACGATGGCGAGTGGGTCGCAATCACAAGTCGCGAGGGGTACGCACTCGTTGAGCATATGCCCACGGGGAAATCATTCAGGGCGGAGTCTGCGGATGCTGGAGCTCAAGACTCAGGCAGAGTGTACGCAATTGCGTTCATGCCGAAGACGAAACATCTCGCCGTAGCGACAACGTGGCAGGATACACCGTCTTCGATAGCGATATGGGACGTCGAGAAGCAGGCAAAGCTGGTTGAAAAAACGACAATACAGAGTGGCTGGATCCGAGACCTGGCGTTTTCTCACAATGGGCAAACGCTCGCTATCGGATTTCAGGATGGTCCCGTCGAAATGTGGAAGGGGATTTCCAACGACATTGAGGAGCAGATAATTCAGACAGGCGGTTTGGAAAGTTCGAAATCCATCGCATTTTCGCCTGACGACACTGAGCTGCTCGTCGTGGGTGGTGTCTACGGTAACCGAACGCTAGACAGTGACACTTGGCTCCAGATTTTGGACGTAAAATCTGGAGCCGCCAAGAGCTGGCATAAGGTACCTATGCGCGCGGCAAAGCTCGGATGGAGCGGTTGCTACGATGGCCCACTCCACTTTGTCATGCCTGATGGGCAGTCGATACGACGCTTTTCGGTAGAGCGTTTGGAACGCGAAACTTTCGAGTCTGGTACTGAAATCTGTGCGACGCAACTCGCCACAATTATCACTAATGTAGCAATGTCAAGTGATGGACGTCTCATCGTATTCGGCGCTACGGATGGTCGTGTTCAGGTTTGGGATCGTGAAGAAAGACGTTTGCATATCCTCAGTGGCCACGATGCCGACATTTTGGACATAGAGTTTGTGCCGAATTCGCATCGATTCGCAACCTGTTCGATGGACGGCTTTGTCCGGATGTGGGGAATGCTGGACGATTCACCGAGTATTGGGCAACGAGTGATTCAGATACCTGACGTCACATTGAAATATGTCCGCAATCTACGATTCGTGGATAATGACACCTTAGTGGCCTTGGCCCTACAGCCAAATAAGCTAGACCATCAGTACAGTCTCTACGCATTCGATATTTCTAGCGGTGCAATGCGTTGGTCCGCTAAAGACGGAAGTGTTCCCATGAACGACGACCTTGTTTTCCTGTTGGAAAATGGTCGACCTAAGGTTGTGCTTACCGCGCATCGCGGAGGCGTTATCCGTCATTGGGATATCACATCAGGTCAGTTGGCCAACACTTCTGGTTTAAGCGCGGGGCTTGTTGAGGACGATGTCTTTGCGAAGCCGTTGGCCGTAACACCCAATGGTCATCAACTAGCGTTTGGGATGTGCAGTTTGGTTTCGAGCAATTCCGATCAGCTTCAGGTTGTAGTTAAAGATCTGAAAACAGGTTCTTCTAAGATCGCGTTTTCGGCGCACAAAAGACAAGTTGTGCGCGGCAGGTGGCTAAGTAACGATCAGCTGATTACGATTGGTCGCGACAAATTCATCAGGCACTGGCACATTGCGAATTCATCTTCGCTGGTCACCGAACACAGATTGGGTGACCGTGTTCCGCTCGCAATTCATGTTGCTAAACGCGACAACCTCGTATCCGTCATCGACGATTCGGGGGGAGTGTATTTTTATGACAGTTATTCTGGTGTGTTGACAGGTCGGCGTGTGCTCGGTTTCGGCCTCGCGAAACTGCCGGCGGAGAGCCCAGATGGCTCAACAGTCGCGATTCCAATTGGTCCGAATCGCCCTGATTTACTGCCGACGGACGAGGGCACGCACAGTCAAGTCGTCCTATACGACGACAAAACCTGGGAGGTAAAAGCTGTGCTTGAGCCGCACATGCCAGCTCGACTGAATTCAGCAGCATTCTCTCCGGACGGGACAATGATAGCCGTTGGTGATTTAGATGGGCGAATACACATTTGGCACGCACCACGTCCAGCAAGGAGGATTGATTCTGGCGATTCACGTGAGGGTGTCTATGAGTAGACCATTCTCTGATCCACGACGAAACCCGGACCTCGTAGCACGCCAGAATTGTCGACTCGCAACTCGAATTGGTCGTGCGAGCGATTTCTGGCGGTCCGCTGCAGAGTCGATCAATTCGATGCCATTGCCATCTAACCCGCCCTAAAAAAGTTTCCATGTTGGAATGCGAAGACTAAGTCTGCTGTCGTAAAATCGCCGTCCCCGTTGAAATCTCCTTCCTCCTTGGTCGAGTTTCCATCAACGGCATCCTCATAATGGCCGGTCTGAAATATCTGAATGAGGTCAGTCGAATCGAACCTTCCATCACCGTTGGCGTCACCCGGAACACCAACATTCTCAAACCAGCGAATGCGTTCCGTGTATGTGTTGTCGCCGATTTGCTGTTGAAAATCTGTCAGGAAGTCTAGGTCTCCATCGGCATCGACATCGGCAATCGACAGAATGACGCCGGTCAATAGATCCGCACCAACGTGGGCTCTGGGGAAGTTGCCGGAACCATCGTTTCCAAACCATTCGAAGACCAAATGATAATTCTCTTTCGGACGAGAGTTCAGCGCAATATCGGTGTCACCATCGCCATCGATGTCGGCGACGTGCATCGTCAATAAGAGTGGAATGCCAGCTCGTGCCCGCCGGTCGATGAGAACTCGTTCCGAAAGTTCACCAGCGCCATCAAGATTGTCCAATTGGACGATTGTCGCATCCCCATGACGTGCGGAGCTTTTTGCCGCAACAAGATCCACGTCGCCATCAGCATCAAAATCTGCAGCGGCCAGCAAATCCGCTTCCACGGTTTCACTCAATAGTCGAGCTTCCGAGAAACGTCCTTCTCCGTCGGTATTCTCCGACCAAACGATAGATGGTCGATATGTGCCACGCGGCTCTTCGGCCAACCATTCGAAAGTTTTGAACGATGCCAACAGGTCAAGGTCTCCATCACCATCGAAATCAATGATTGGCCCGCCGTGAAAGTACAGATCCTGGTTTAGGTCAGCTTCCGTTACGATAACATTTCGCCGTGTTCCGAAATCTCCAAGTCCGTCGACGTTTTCGTACCAAGCTAGACTAGCCACCTTGTCCTGAATTGAGGCGGACACGATGTCCTCGTCTCCATCACCATCCATGTCGGCAATTTCGAAGGACACAATGGCTGACGGAACTTCTGGTATTGCGACTTGCCGCTCGCTAAATGTGCCAAGCCCGTCGAGATTCTCATACCAAGCCACCGATTTCGCACCCACAAAATCGAACCGGTAACCCTCGGTGGAAACGACATCCAAATCACCATCGCCGTCAACGTCAGCAGTCGATAGAAAACCACCAAAAGCCGGGACTTCGCGATAGCGGACGATTCTTTGGCGAGTTCCATATTCATTGTTCGTGTTCTCGTACCAGTCGATTCCAGATGAGCCAGCAATGATCAGATCTTGATCGCCATCAGAATCAAGATCCGCCCAAAGTTCAGGTCGACCGTAACCGCCGATGGTCGACAGATCCGAACCGGTAGGAATATCTGTCATACGGCTCGCAAAGCCAACTGCCGACATACAGAGTCGGGCTTCGCAAGTCTCGAACACTGGTCGTTTTCGATGATTTAGCATGATGGCACCTTCGATAATTTCTAGATTGGAATGTCTCTTGGTAACGCCAGCTCACCTTTGCGATGCTCGACGCGATGGCAGTTTTGTCGTGAATGCAAATATTCATGCGGCCTTCGTTCTAAAGCATGATCACATCGACTCGGTTTCAATCCTTATGTGTTGATTGCGTCACCGGACTATTCATGACGGACAACAACTCAACCCCATCGGAAGCACATGCATGCCGAACCTCAAGTCGTGCCGATCGATTGCCTGTGTAGAGCTTTGTCAGACTCAACGGTTCGCGATTGTGGCGGTGCTCAACGCAATCTGATCTGTTTGGTCTGACTGGCCATCGTCCATCACTACTGGTACGTCAAACCGTTCAGAGTACCAAATCAATCCAACAGGTTGTCTTATGGATATCTGCCACTTTGCCTGGTGGGTAACTGGAACTTCCGTTGGGATTTCGAATTCGATTTTGACTCCACCGGATGGCCCCGCAGAGAACGTCTTCGCGTCCGACCAGACTGTTGTTTCGAAATGCGACGTGCTCTTCCCCCCGAATGCCGAATCGTCGCTGAGCTCGACAGATTTGGAGTCGATGCATTCTAGAGTGGCTTCGTAGCCGTGGCCCATCAGTGGACGATTGCATTGGACCATTCCGGTCAACGTACGGCCAACTCTCGGAATGTCGTCGAACTCTAATCGGCTGTGCGTGAAGTTCAGCAGCCCGAGTACATTTGTTTTCCGTCCCTTCGAGAACCCGCACGCCCAATCCCGTCGTGTGAAATTTGGAAACCGAATGGTGCCTGGCAACTCATTCGACGTTTTTGCTGCCTTGAGTAGGCGCCGCTGAGTAGGAGCGTTCCACAAATGCCAAATTGCTAAGGCACCCATCAGCGTCGCGAAATAGGCGGGCTTATCTGTAACCCTCATTCCCCACGCAAGGTATGGAATCGGCGCTACAGTCATGACCGCAACTACCACACGCGGAATCAACATTTGAGCAGCAACTGCCGAGAAAGCTGCTGCCGACGGAACGCCTGAATCGCCATCTGGAATGGGAACAGCTCCATCCTGCACGATACTTCGCAACTTCTTGTTAATCGCCATGCCGCCAACCAATCCAATGCAGCTAATCACTAGTCCGATAGTTGGGAGGGTAGTTAGGTCCCTGGGGACGAGTCCGATCGCCTCCATCAGTTGCGGGTTCGTGTAAAACGCAGCAGAGACAACGCTTGCCAAGAAAAATACTGCAAAATGAATCCGAAAGATCACTCGCATCACCATCACGAAATCCATAGCGGTTGGCTCACGCAACATACCGTCGCTTTATGGAACAGTTTTCATAACTAATCTCCTATTGTTTGCAGTTTTCGCAGTTCTCGTGGATCGCTCCGGATTCGTCAGGCCCGTTTGCGTATAGAGCTTTACGTCAAGCCGACCAATCGCGCGCGCGGAATATCGCTAAATGTGCTTATTGCCAGAATTGAAGTTGACCAGCATTCCTTCCGCCAGGTCGACTGCTAGCGGCATCTAAACGCCAGGCAAGGAAGGAAAACAAGGAACGGTCCGAAATGTGAGCGCGCACCGCTTGCTTGTCGCGTAATTGCCGTTAGCCGGCGACTTTGCTTTTCAGTTTCCACATCTTGTTTTTGGAGAGTTGAGATGCGTACCCCACTCTTAAAGAACACAACCATTTTAAGGAACTGGGTCGAACAGATTTCGTACTTGCTGCTCGCCGTGTCGAGCACGACGTACACCGTTCCTTTCGATCCGGTTGAGTTTTTCGGTGAAGCGAGTTCTTTTATGGCGCACCGGAGCCGAACAAAGCATCGTGGTAGATGATCCTCTGGGAATACCATCCGTGTTGCCTGCTCAGCGAGTTGATCTTAATGTGCCAAACTCTCCTTTCGCGGGCGTCGCAAGTACCCAATCATGGTTCCTCTCCGCACGCAGCGCTTCTGAGAAAACACTGACAGTCAGGGGCGCGATTTCCTGTCGGGATGCACACTGGATTCTTGGCGAACTGGCGGTGCTTGTGTGCTGCGCAAACAGCGTCGTGCAGGTGTCTGTGCCGCAGATTCGAAAAGTCGGTTAGCTCGCCCCGGTCTGGGCGCTCGATAAACACCTGAAACCAGCGCGCGCCGCCGTGGCCGTTCACGTAAAAGTAAGTGTGCTCGCATCCCCCGTGAAAACGGTCGAAGGACACGTAACTTGAAACGAACGAATCAACAATGTTTGCGGTAAGTCCAACCGCCTATTGGCCGTTCAGTAACCTAGGCGACGTCACTTCAAGTAAACAAGCACGCCAAGAGAGAACGAAAGATGATCCACAATGGCCCACGACTAGTCCTAAAACCCAGTTTCGAGAAGTGGATGAGGCGTTTGTTGATTTACACTTTGCTTGTCGCCTTTGAGGTTGCCCGAGAAGAGAGATCAGTGGGTTCTTGGTTTTTCATCGCGTTTTTTGGATTTTGGGCCTTCGATGCACTGGCTCACCTAGATGGGCGATCAGACTTAAAATTGTACGCCGATCGATTTGAGATCAGACGGCGCGGACGAAAAACCGTCATTCCGTGGTTGGATTGTTCAGAATTCCGCCGGACGAAAATCTGTTTCGTGCCGCTAGTCGTATACAGCCGCTACGATGATGCCGAAAAGGCTTCGGTCAACTGGAAAC
>JAGQPC010000669.1 GCA_020426925.1 Planctomycetales bacterium
GAACAACGGAGCACGAAACGTCCTGTTCCGTAACGATGGCGATTGGAATTTCAAGAACGTCACGAAACAAGTTGGGTTGGAACAGAATAACAGCCGGTTCAGTCTCGCGTGCTCCTGGGAAGATTTTGACAACGATGGCGATCAAGATCTGTACGTTGCCAACGACTTTGGCCGAAACAACTTTTACCGAAACGACGACGGTAAGTTCACGGATGTCGCTGTAGCGTTTGGTGTCGAAGACATGTCCGCGGGAATGTCCGTTGCCTGGGGCGATTACAACAACGACGGCAGAGCGGACTTGTACGTCAGCAACATGTGGTCCTCGGCCGGAAATCGCATTTCATTTCAACGCCAATTCTTGCCGGCCGATTCAAAGAATTCCGCTCGATCAGGATTTCAACGACACGCACGTGGCAATTCCTTGTTCCGCAACGATGGCGACAGGTTTGTCGATGCAAGCGAGCAGGCGCATGTGACTCGCGGCGGATGGGCATGGACATCGAGCTTTGCTGACATCAACAACGATGGCTGGGAGGACCTGCTCGTAGCCAACGGGTATGTGACTCAGCACGACGAACGTGACTTGTGAAGTTTCTTTTGGCGACAGGTCGTGTCGCAATCGCCAACTTCCGATGCGGACATTGCATCCGGCGGCGCGAACAATTATCTCTCGAACTGGAACGCGCTCGGTGCGATGATTCGTGATGGCGCGAGTTTCAGCGGTCGAGAACGCAATCGATGCTTTTTGAACATCGGTGGCGAGACGTTTGCCGATGTTTCCGCGATTACGGGGCTCGACCAAATCGAAGACGGTCGAGCTATCGGACTCGTCGACTGGGACCACGATGGGGACGTCGATGTTTGGCTGGCGAATCGCAACGGACCACGAGTCCGCATGCTGCAAAACGACAGCCCAGAGTCGGTGCGAAAGCGGTCCGTCGTTTTGACGTTGACTGGATTCACGTGTAACCGCGACGCGATTGGCGCACGAGTCGAATTGGTTCTTAATCGAAATGATTCTACGACCCACAAACGCGTTAAGACTCTTCGCGCGGGCGAAGGGTTCCTCAGCCAATCTTCCAAGGCGATGCATTTTGGCCTTGGCGAATACGATACGATTCAGCACGCCCGAGTCTACTGGCCAGGCGAGCAGCAGCAGCCGGAACAGTTCGACGGAATAACTGTGGGCGGACGTTTTCAACTGACGCAAGGCAAAGGCACCGCGACGCAGATTGACTTGCATCGTAACGTTGCTTTGGAGGCCGTTAGCGACATCGAACCGAAGGCTGCGAGCGATCCTGGTTCGAGAACCGTTTTGACGCGACGGATGAAGATGCCAGACCTGGCGATTCGAAATCTAAGCGACCAAGAACTACTTCCGCTGCCAGCCGGTCAGCCGTTGCTGATCAATTTGTGGGCAAGCTGGTGTCAGCCGTGCATGGAAGAGTTAGCGGAGTTCAAAGCTCAAGCCGACTCGATCAAGGCATCCGGATTGCAAGTGGTAGCGTTGTCGGTTGACTCGCTCGGGAAAACAGACGAGACCTCCGATTCCACATCGAATGTCGTGGCCTCGATCGAATTCCCGTTCGAAAACGGGCAGGTCGACGCAGACACCGTTCGCAAGCTGACGACACTGATGCACACAATCTTTTATCCGACGTCGCCGTTACCGCTTCCGTGCAGCTTCTTAGTTGACGCGAAGGGAAACGTGGCAGTGGTTTATCGAGGTCGAGTTTCGGTTAAGCAACTGTTGTCCGATGTTGCTCTGCTGGACGCGGACCCTAATACGATTCTGGCTGCGGCGTTTCCTTTTTCCGGTCGCCGCCTGCTGCGAACGCAAGAAGCAACGTCACTACGGATTGCTCGCGCCTACTTCGAAGGTGACTATTTGGCGCTGGCACGCAAGCACGCTCTGCGTCACCTAGAAGAAGTGTCGGCGAAAGGAAACATTGATCGCATGGCAGAGTATTTGGCAGATTCTCTAAAAAACGAAAACCGCGAAGCAATCAAGAGTGCGTTGCTGGCAGAACAAACTCGTCAGCAACTTATCGGGCTGCAACTGTTGGCGGCAATTGATCGGAGCCGAGGAAACGATTTGGACCTCATCCAGACTCTGCTGCAGCTCGAGCAACTTGTTCCAGAAGACGACCAATTGCGCGCCGAGTTGATTGCCTTGGCACTGAAGACGAGGCAACGCGACATGGCTACCCGAGTCATGGCCGATTTGAAAAGTCGCGCTACAACGCACCCGGCTGCAAAAATCGCGCTGGGGCAGACTCTCATGCGGCAACAGCGATTGCAGCCAGCCATCCAGCAATTCACCGAAGCGGTTAAGCTCGCTCCGAACAACATTGAAGCTCGATTTAACCTGGCCGCTGCGTCGCAAGTGGCTGGCATGAACTCCGAAGCCATCGCTCAATACCGCGAGATCTTAAAGCTCGCCCCCGACCACGTGGAGTCGCTCAACAATTTGGCATGGTTGTACGCAAACGATTCCGATAAGCAAAGCGCTGATGACGCAGTGAGCTTAGCCAGGCGATTGTGCGAGCTAAGTGGTCGCCACTCTCCATCTCATTTGGACACGCTCGCCGTCGCTTTAGCTGCAGCGGGAAATTTCGAAGATGCGATGGCCACGCTGAACGAAGCAATGGACGTTGCGTCCGCTCACAAAGATTCCGCAACTGTTGAAAAACTGCGGAGTCGCTTGCAACAAATCCGTGATCAGGTCGGTAAGTGATTCAGCCAATTCGGCACGTTGACGAACGGTGAGTTAGCTAACCTTCGGTTCCCAGCCCGGTTCGTATTCGCGTTTCCAATGCGCCATTGCTTCATCGTCCGATTGAATGTGGCCATTGGTATCATCGCAATATAGCGTTCGGCCGACTCGATGCGAAATATTTCCAAGGTGGCATAGCAGTGTCGACTTGTGCCCGATCTCGATTTCCGAATTCAGCGAGCTTGGATTGTCGCTTCGAATAGCATCCAGGAAATTCGCGATATGCATGTTTTGCATGTCGCCGGCGCTTCGCAGCTCGCGGTCAGGTATCGGGCGATCGTTTCGGTCGTAAACTGTTGTCGCTCCGTCCGGTCCGACTGCCATCGTTCCTTCGGTTCCGTAAAAGTTGATAAAGCCTTCAGAATGACGATTGCAGCTGAGCCCCATCCAGCTGATCGATTTATTGTCGGCAAACGAAAAGTTCACTGTGTGCGTATCCGGCGTTTCCTGAGCGTCGTCGTACGCATAGCGACCACCTTCGGACGTGACCATGGTCGGATAATCGACTCCAAGTCCCCATCGACACAGGTCCAGAGTGTGTACTCCGTTGTTGCCGAGCTCTCCATTTCCCCAATGCCAACGCCAGTGCCAATTGTAATGCACAACGGCGGGCGAATACGGTTTGCGTGGAGCAGGCCCTTGCCATAGCTCATAGTTCAAGTAGTCAGGCACTTCAATAAACTTGTCCGTTCCAACTGAACCTCGCAGGCTTGAGTACCACGCTCGTGCCAAGTAAACCCGTCCGATCGCGCCTTCGTGTAACATTTTGACGGCTTTGCGCCAGGATTGATTACTGCGGCGTTGGCTTCCCATTTGCACGCAGCGTTTGTGTTTGCGCGCAGCCTGAACCATCAATTCGCCCTCGTGCGGATTGTGGCTACACGGCTTTTCAACGTACACGTGCTTGCCAGCGTTACAGCCGATGATTGTCGCTGGAGCATGCCAGTGGTTCGGGGCAGCGCACACCAACACGTCAATACCTGAATCATCCAGGATCTCGCGAAAGTCGGTGACGCTTTTTGCGCCTTTGCCAGTCTGCGCTTTGTGCCGTTTCGCGACGTTTTCCAATCGGTGCTTGTCGACATCGCACAGATAGCCAACTTCTGTGTTTGGCTGACCAGCAAAGCTGGAAACGAGCGACTGCCCTCGCTGCAATCCCATGACGCCCACAACGATTCGTTCATTCGGTGAAGAGGAAGTCGTTTCGCTGGCCATCGAGTGAACACCAGCAGCAACAACGCCGGTGGCAATTGACGACGCACGGACAAAATCTCGTCGATTAAGGTGGTTCATTTGATTTCTCCCTAGGGTCGGTTCCCACCGGTCGAAGTAGGACTTGCAGTTTGCGTTTTCGTTTGTACTTACGCAGATGATACCGTCGCGCCATGCGAAACGAAACAACCGGACAGATTTTACGCTATGAACTTTCGTCGTTTGCGTCATGATCGAAGACTCCTGGAAAGTCTGGGTGCTGACGATGAGTCCAACCGGGCAAGAGCAGTCGGATTTCAACGGTTCTAGGCGTCCCTGGTTTCGTTGCGGGAAACTTCTGTTTATCGCTCACGCGAAGCAGAGTCCGGTCCGTGAACGCGTACATCAATGCAACGACATCGGTGATTTGCTGATCGGTGAGGCCCAGTTTCCCCATGTCGTCGTGATTAACGGTTTGAGGGTAGTCGGTCGGCCCCCAACGCTGAAGGTCGGCATCTCGCTTGTTGTAAAACTCCACGACCTCTTTCAGTGTCGCGATCGAACCGTTGTGCATGTACGGAGCAGTCAGCGCGACGTTCCGCAGTGATGGTGCACGAAACTGGCCCAACTCGTCCGGGTCCTTGGTTCGTCCTCCGAGCCCAGGATCTTTTTTACCGCGCGATGGCACGCCGAGGTTGTCGTAGCCAAAGTCGCTAAGCAGTGGTTTCGACCAATTGGCCGGCTGCAAAAAATGGCAATCGGCACATTTTCCATCATTTCGAAAAACTTCCAGTCCGCGTAGTTCTGCTTCGGAAAGAGCGTCTTTCTTGCCAGCGAGGTAGTCGTCGATTCGAGCGTCGAACGGACGAAACATCGGCTCTTGCAAGAACTCCACCAACGCACGAAACACGTGATAATTCAATTTTCGATCATCGTTCCAAATCTTCTCGCCGACGACAGAGCGAAACTCTTCCGCGTAGCTCGCCTTTCGAATTCGCTCAGCAAGCGTGGCGCGATCGGGCAGATTCATCTCGTTCGGATCGAAGAACGGTTGCTGCACTTGCTGGAACAGATCTTGTGCGCGCCCGTCGTAGAATAAGCCGCCTTCATGAGCGAAGATTTCCGTCCCATCATTCGTTAATACTTCCTCATAAACGAAACCAGGAATCAACGCCGCGTACATCAGTGACGGCGAGTTTCTCGTTCCGGATCGGCCTGCAACGGCGCCGGGCGATACGGGGCGAGGATCGGCAAACGCATGCTTTGGTTGATGGCAAGAAATGCACGCCTGCCCCTTGGGCTGCGAAAGACTTGTATCCAGAAAAATCTGCTTGCCGATTTCGGCGGCGGTGGGCAACAAATCAGCCGCAGTGAGTCTTACATAGAACAGCCCCATCACCAGACAGAGAGCAAATCGCAATATCGCTCTGTCAGCTCGGCGGCTACAGAATGTCATGCAGGACGTTTCCATGGACATCGGTGAGTCGCACATCGCGGCCGCTGTATCGATGCGTGAGTCGCTCATGATCGATCCCCAGTTGATGCAGCACGGTGGCCCAAAGATCGTAGACCGTGCTGACATTTTCGACGGCGTGATATCCTAGCTCGTCTGTTTCACCGTAGGTCGTTCCTCCTTTGACTCCGCCACCCGCCAACCAGACGGAGAACCCAAACGGATTGTGGTCGCGGCCATTGCTGCCCTGAGAAAACGGAGTGCGACCAAACTCGCCAGTCCACACGATCAGTGTGCTGTCCAAGAGTCCTCGTTCTTTCAAATCTTTGATCAATGCAGCTAGAGGCCGGTCGATTTGGTACCCCATCGCTCGGTGACCTTTTTCCAAATCACCGTGTTGATCCCACGGGTTCGCTGCACCGCCAGCTCCAATGCCCTTGGTCAGGCAACTTAACTCGATAAAACGCACGCCTCGTTCAATCAGACGCCGGGCGAGCAAACATTGTCGAGCGTACGCTGTGGCCTCCGCATCGCTGTCGTCCAAACCATACATCTGTTTCGTTTTTTCCGACTCGTCTGAAATGTCACAAAGCTCGGGCACAGCGGTCTGCATGCGAAACGCGGTTTCATAATTTTGAATCGCAGCGGCGACTTGAGCATCATTTCCGGACGCTTTCAAAAACTGACTGTCGAACTGTTTCGCGAATTCTAGGCGGCTTTGTTGGATTGCTTCACGATCGAGCGGTCGGATGTTGCGGATCGCTTCTGGTTTGTCCGCCTTCATGATTGAGCCTTGATGCTGAGCAGGCAGGAAGCCGTTGCTGAACAGGCTTACTCCACCGTGCGGAGGCACAGCGTGCCCGCTCTGCAAAACAACATAGCCAGGCAGGTTTTCGTTTTCAGATCCCAATCCATACGAACACCACGCTCCGGCGCTAGGGTATCCCATAAATGGAAAGCCGCTGTGCATGAAAAAGTTGCCCTGAGCGTGTTCGTTCACGGGCGTCGTCATCGAACGAATCACGGCAAGCTCATCGGCGACCGTTCCCAATTGAGGCAGCATGTCGCTGACCTGCAAGCCGCTTTCACCGCGATGCGCAAACTTGAACGGGCTCGCCATCACATTGCCGTTGTTGTTGAATTGAGTCCGCTCGATTGTCACCGGCATCGGTTTCCCATGCAGCTTTTCCAGAGCCGGTTTCGGATCGAATGAATCCAGATGAGAAACTCCGCCAGACATAAACGCAAACACGACGTGCTTCGCTCGCGGTTCATGGTGCGTTTGCTTAAGAGCGGCGCCAGTCGGCAGCATTTGACTCGCGGAATACGAACGATCCGCCATCAGCCCAGCAAGTGCGACAGCTCCAAACCCGGTTGACGACGCAGAGAGCAATGATCGGCGATTCAACATTTGATTAGCCCAATTGAATTAATCTGAGTCCATAAAACTATTGTAAAGTTCAATCGACTACCACGAGCGATTTGACGTGGTCACACATTTTGGCCAGCTCGATCGCCTGAGGGACGTCGAAGATGCGCCTGACGTTTAACAGGTACGGACCGTTGCGGTGGCTCGCGGGTAGTTTCGACAGAACGAGCGATTCGATATTCTCTTCGAAGATGGACGCATAAACCGTCATGACGCCGGTAGTTTGCGAGGCGAAAACGTTTAGCTTCGCATCGCGGAGCGGGACGATGGATCGGATTGCTTCGGTTGCTCGCATGATGTCGTACGTCCTCATGCCGTCCCACGTTTGACCGAGCAGATAAAACCGCCTTCGGATATGCGTGTGGTTTCGTTCATCCTGATTCCAGGCCGTCTGCCCGACGCCACGCGGAGCGAAGTGAACGATTGCAGTGTGTTTGTCTGGAAACTCCCACGCCTCGCCATCGAGCGATTCTGTGACGACAAGTGGTACGTCAATCGCGTCACCAAAGGTCGCATTGAGCCTCGCTGCAAACCGATTCCAATCGTCCTGTTCAACAATATTCAGGTGGACTTGTTCGACGGACTCGGCCTCCGAATTCGTGAGAACATACAGTGGTAGGTAGATTTGTGGCTGAGGCGAAAACTCCCAGATCTCGAGTCGAACTGAATACGTTTCCGAAACAATTTGCTGGGTGCGTTTGAGCTTGATTGGCGATCGTTCTTTGGGCCAGCCAGCAAAGGTCTTTTCCATAAGCTGCTGCCGCCATTCGCTGTATTGCTCTTTTTTGGCTGCTGCCGTGGCTGGCTCTTTCAGTTCGGCAACTGGCACAAACGATTCTTGGATCGTCGTGTTGATTTGATCGCTCGGCAGTTCCTTGAACACTCGAAGCTGCTCTGGCTCAAAATATTTGTCGGCAACGGTCGTTATCAACGAATCGTCACCCTTTAGATGACGATTGAGCCAACGAAATGCGTGGACTCGCAACTCTTGAGTATCTTTGTGGCCACCCGCTGTGATGTGCAACGCGATGTTTTCAGGTGCGTCTACCAGTTCATAGATTCGACGAGCCTCCGCATACGTCCGGTACACTCCGTCCAACGGGAAAAGCGAATCTCGATCAGTATTGCTGATCAGCAATGGCCGAGGCGCCACGAGCGCGGCGATGGTCGGATAGTCCCAGCGATGCGTGTTCACCATAAACATGCAGTCGCAATGTCCTTCGACAGCGCCGTCCACGACGTAGTTTTGCAGATCCGTAATTCCGGCGACAGGGATGGCACACTTGACTCGTTCGTCGGTCGCCGCGCCCCACCAGCTGTAGACGCCTCCACCACTTCGCCCGGTCATGCCGATTCGTTCGGGATCGACAAAGTCGAGCGACTGCAGGTAATCGATCGCTCGAATTCCGTTCCACGCTTCAACACCAGCCGACGAGTAGCCTCGATTGAGCCACCACCACATTTTTTCGCGATACGTTCCGTGATGAATGCCTTCGATTTCACCCATTTGTAACGTGTCGATCATCAGGCAAACGTAGCCGTTTCTGGCAAACCAACACCCGTGATGATGGTAGTGAACTTTGTTGCCGTAGCTGATGCCATCTTTAATGACCGGTCCGTGACCGCAAACGTACAAAACGGCGGGGAGCTTTTCGGTAACGTTTTTTGGACTGTACAGATTTGCCGTGACGTACAATCCGGGCATGGACTGAAAGTGAAGGTTCTTGACGTTGAATTGTTCGTGCTCGAATTCGCCAGTGACCGTAACCGCCAGGTCGGTCTTTTCCGGCAGAGGTTCCAGCCCGAGCATGTCGAGCAATTGCGTGCGGAGCTTCGGCTGTTCACGCTCCCAATCTTCTCGCGTCTGGATCTGGTTGAGCGGCGCGTTCGCGAGCTTTGCCGTTTCCGCCGCGAAGTAGCGTGCGATCATCTTGTCGCCAACTTCAGTGGAATCCGCTTGAACCAAAACAGGCAGAGCGACACAGACAGCAAAGGCAAACATCCACATTTGGCGAAGCAGTGTCGTCATCGAAGTCTCTCTTCGTTAGCGGTTTCAACAAGTAGGTGGAAGGACGCGAGTGTGTTACGCGACCAGCTCGTCGAGCACCACGCCGCCAACATCGGTCAGCCGAAAATCACGTCCATTGTAACGGTACGTTAGACGCTCGTGGTCGATTCCCATCAAATGCAATATGGTCGCGTGCAAATCGTTGACGTGGACTCGATTCACCGCAGCTTTGTACCCGACTTCGTCCGACTCGCCGTAGCTGGTTCCGGCACGCACTCCGCTGCCGGCAAGCCAAGCGGTAAAGCAATGGGGATTGTGATCGCGACCGGGCTTTGCCGACTTTTGCGCAATTGGCAGTCGCCCGAATTCTCCGCACCAAATCACAAGCGTTTCGTCCAACAGGCCTCGTTGCTGCAAATCAGCCAGCAGCCCTGCGACCGGCTGATCCGTTTCGCGAGCGAATTGCGAGTGGTTGCCCAAGATATCATTGTGGCCGTCCCATGAGCGTTGGTTCTCGGTGCCCCCTGAATAGATTTGCACGAACCGCACGCCTCGTTCGATCAGACGTCGAGCCGTAATGCACTGCCGTCCGAACGGAGCGGCCTTTTCATCCGCGAGCCCGTAGAGTTGCTTAATATGGTCTGGCTCTGCATCGACGTTCAACGCTTCCGGGGCCGCAGATTGCATTCGATACGCAAGTTCGAAGCTTTCGACTCGTGCGTCGAGATCGGCCGCCGCAGAGAATTGCTCTCGGTAGGTTGCGTTGAGCTTTCTCAAAAAATCCAGCTGGCGATCTTGCGAAGATTCGGAAACACCGTTTGGCCTGACCAGATTGGCGATCGGTTGGCCCTGAGGCTTCAAATGCGTTCCTTGAAACACGCCTGGCAAGAAACCCGCCGTCCAATTGGCCGCGTGCGACTTTGGTAAGCCTCGGCCTTGTGTGTCGCTCATCACTACAAAGCCCGGTAGGTCCGAGTTGAGACTACCAAGTCCGTAGTTTACCCAAGCGCCGACGCACGGAAATCCCATGCGAGGCACACCACAATTCATTTTGAACAATGCGGTCGAGTGATTGTTCGATTCCGCGTAGCCAGAATGAACAAACGCCATCTTGTCGACATGTTGACCGAGATACGGAAAAATCGACGAGACCATTTTCCCACATTCGCCTCGCGGACGAAATTCAAACGGCGACTTCATAAGTCCGCCAACCGCGTCCTTAAAAAAGCCGGTCGTATTCTTAAACCCAGAATCGAACTCCGTTATCGATTTGCCATCCCACTTTGCTAACGCTGGCTTGTGGTCCCATGTGTCGACTTGGCTCGGCCCGCCGTTGACGAAAATCCAGATCACGTGTTTGGCCCGACCCGAAAAATGAGTTGGCCTCTGCGCCAATGGATTGGAAGCTCCGAGCGTCGCGGCGTGGGCTGATGAACTCAGCAATCCTTCTTGGCTCAGCAGATCTATCACGCCGAGCACCCCGAATCCGCAGCCCGCCTGCTTTAAGAGGCTCCGTCGGCCAAACGAAATTATCGACTTGCTCGTGTGATTCATGATGAGTGCTTTGTTGTCGCGAAAGTTTTCTGTTGTTACCGGACGAAAACAAATTCGTTGCTGCTAAGTAGCATCTGGCAAAAATCGCTCAACGCCGAAACCGTGGCGTCGCCATCGTTGGACTGCCGCGATTGTTCGGTTACAAAGTCGCGGGCCGATGCGAGTTCCTGTTCGGTCGCCGACCGTCCAAACGCCAATTGATAAGCGTACTGGAGCGCCGGTGCGACATCTGCAACTTTGTTGTTACCTTTTCCAATTCGTGGTGCGATCCGATTTGCCATCGCTTGAGCATGCGTTCTGGTTTGCTGGTTGTTCATAAACAAAAGAGCCTGCGGAGCGGTTGTTGTGACGGCTCGCTTACCGATGCTGACTAAATGTTCGGGCCAGTCGAACAGCATCATCGACGGGATCAGCTTGCTACGTTTCACCGTAAAGTAAATGCTGCGTCGCGTCGATGATTCATCGAGCGAGCCGGGGCCAAACATCGTATCATCAAGTGTGCCCGAGACAGCCAACATCGCATCGCGGATTGCTTCTGCTTCCAAGCGGCGAGGAGCGTGTCGCCAATGCAAGCGATTGTCGGGATCGATGGCAGCTCGCTGTTCGTCAAAGTGGTCGCTCTGCATATACACGCTGCTGGTCATGATGAGCTTGTGAATGTGTTTGACGCTCCAGTCGTTATTAATGAGTTCGATGGCGAGCCAATCGAGCAGCTCCGGATGCGTGGGCAGAGAGCCTTGTTTGCCGAAGTCGTTTGGCGTCGCAACGAGCCCCTCGCCGAAATGATGCTGCCAAATTCGGTTCACGATCACTCGAGCCGCGAGATGTCCCGCTCCGTCTACCGGGTCAGTGATCCAATGAGCAAGCCGGACTCGAGCGTGGGCAAGGTCAGTCGTTCCGGCCGCGTCGCGATCAGCAGAATCCAAGTCACTTGATTTCAACAGAACCTGCAGCACCCCAGGAACTGCTACTTCGCCTTTTTGAGTAACGTCGCCGCGGCGAAGTTCGTGCACGTTTTCATAGAAGTACGGGTAACCACGTCCATCAGCGTGATTCTTCATCGGCGCAAAACCATCGCCCGTGATTTGAACCTGGACTGCCGTAGTCGCCGGTTCCAGCGTTATATCAATTTCGGCTCGAACCGTTTTCGCGAATGCTGCAGCGATTCGATAATAGTCAGCCGTTGGGATCGGATCGAACTTGTGATCGTGACATCGGGCGCAGCCAATCGACAAGCCGAGAAACGCCACTCCGGTCGTCGTTACCATGTCGTCGATTTCGTCATAGCGAGCCGACTCGAATTCAGCTTCCGTCAGCTGCGTCGGGAATGTGCCCGCTCCAAGAAACCCTGTCGCCGACAGAGCAAGCGGATCATTTGGCTGCAGCTGGTCACCGGCAATCTGCCAGCGAACGAATTGATCAAACGGCATGTCCGCGTTTAGCGCCTTGATGACGAAGTCTCGATAGTGATACGCATTCGGTCGGTCGTCGTCGTGTTCGAATCCGGAGCTTTCTGCAAATCGAGCAACATCCAGCCAATGCCGAGCCCACCGCTCACCGTACCGTCGCGAATTCAACAAACGATCTATCAGCTGCGAATAGGCGTCAGGTGAATCGGCACTCACAAACTTTTCGATCTCGCCAGGAGTCGGCGGCAAACCGATCAAATCGAAATAGACACGCCGAATCAGCGTTTGCCGATCAGCAGATCCGTTTGGGCCGATTCCAGCATCTTCTAAGCGCTGCAGAATGAAATTGTCGATTTCGGTTTTCGCCCATTCGACGTTTCGGACGTCGGGTGCGCTGATGGGTCGCAGTTTGCGGAACGACCAAAAGTCGCGATCCTGGTCTGAGATCTGCATCGGCTGTTTCGATGTGATGTCAAATTCGGTCAATGGCGCCGAGTAGGGGGCTCCTAATGCGATCCACTCTTGCAGTCTTGCGATTTTGGATTCGCTGAGCTTCGGCAACTCGTGCGGCATAAACGGTTCCATTTCATGGCGAACCAGTTGAAGCAAGTGGCTGTCCGGAGAACCGTCATCAATAAAGCCACTCTCCATGAGCTTCGATCGCGATGAGATGTCGAAGTCTCCCTTGCGTGACCGTTCGTTGTGGCACTCCAGGCAGTTGCTCGTAAGAATCTCTTTGACGTCCGATCTGAAAATCGCCAGCCCTGCTTTCATTTGCTCCGCGTGCTCCGGAGACACTTCCTGACCGAACACCGAAACGGAAGTTGTGGCGAGCCAAAAAGCAGTGGCGATCGTTGTGAACGCGATGGAGCGACTTCGTTGCATTTTCGACTTAAGCCGTGGAGCGAGAATGATTCATACCCTCTTACATCTCTGCGTATTGTAATCGAAATAGAATCGCGGCGATGCCTGCTGCAAACCCGAACTTGCCCTCCGGTTTCGGCCGTTTTTCTGAACAACAAGGTGTTCCCAACGGTTGCGAGGCGTACCCGCGATATCAGTGATGCTCTACACGTACTAGTGGATCTTGCTAAAGATCCTGTCACTTAACTGAAGCAGACGCCAGGAAGTTTAGCAACTTCCACTACACGGTCTTGAAATGAAACCGGCACCACCTCTGGCGGCTATGCAGTCAGCGCCATATTTGCACACCGACCAGTGTGACAACCTATTGTCATCGATAGAGCCGCTACCAAACGCGCACTTGCACGGATTAGGTCGTTGTTGTTAAGTGCTTGCCGTATTAATCTCCGTACCGACCTTGACATCCTTTAGTCCTGCAATAGACTCTTGGCGCGACAGTTGCTTAAGAAGATTTTGTTCTGAACGATTCGTCGAAATCAGGACTAGCAATCGTGCGGAATGGCACACTGCGTGTGCAAGCAGACTGTCAGAGCGTGCAACAGAGCACAATGAATCGTGGGTAAGGGAACCGCCATGCCGGATGTCGAAAATGAAGTCCCCGGTGACTCAGCGACTGAAACATACGAAAGACGCAGCGTTCTTGGTGTTTTTAGCTTCGGTATCATGCTCGGCGGATTAATCGCGGGCTATGGAAGGCTTGTCGGTTATGTCGGCCAGTTTCTCTATCCGACGGGCCGAGGTGCAACGGCGTGGCAGTTTGTTGCGACGCTTGATTCACTGCGACTCGGTGAGTCACTTGCGTTTACGACATCGACGGGTGCTAAGCTAGTCGTTGCTCGCCAGAGCGACGGTGACAACGATGGCGATTCAGCCGACAACTTCATTGCACTATCAAGCGTTTGTCCTCACCTCGGATGTGCAGTTCACTGGGAATCGCAAAATAATCGCTTCTTTTGCCCGTGCCACAACGGAGCGTTTGACGCGTCGGGTAAAGCGACAGAAGGACCGCCGGCTGCAGCCAAACAAGAGCTGTCCCGGTACCCGCTGAAAGTTGAAAAGGGCTTGCTGTACGTTGAAGTCCCAACGGAAACTGTCGGTCAGCAACAGGAGGCTTAAACGATGAGTGGATCCGTTGGACGGTGGTTGGCTGAACGTATTCCAGTTAGTGGCGTGCAGCTGAAAGGATTAACGAACGAACCAGTACCAAACCATTTGAAACGATGGTGGTTTGCGCTCGGCGGAACTCCCGCATACCTATTCGTTGTGCAGATCGTCACAGGGATTTTGCTGGCGTTTTACTATCAGCCGGCAGCAGAATCGGCCTACGAGTCGGTGCGATACATAACAGACGAGGCGACTTTCGGCTGGTATTTGCGGAGCATGCACAAGTGGGCTGCGACTTTGATGATCGCGGCGGTGATTCTCCATCAGATGCGAGTCTACTTTACGGCTGCATATCGCCGGCCTCGCGAGTTGAACTGGGTCATCGGCATGTCGTTGCTGATGTGCACGCTGCTGACCGGTTTTACCGGATACAGCTTGGTTTTTGAGCAGCTCAGCTTTTGGGGAGCCACAGTCGCTGCGAACATTAGTGACGCCGTGCCGGTCGTCGGTAGCTTTGCCAAACAAATGCTGCTGGGAGGAGATTCATACAATCCTCGCACACTTTCACGGTTCTTTATTCTGCACGCGGCCGTGCTTCCCGCGACGATCATCTTGCTAGTGATTGTTCACATCGCATTCATTCGTTTGCATGGTGTTACCGAACTGCAGTTTGAAGACGAACCGGATGATAAACCCAAGCACTTTGATTTCTTCCCCGATCACATGCTCACCGAGCTGGCGATTGGGCTTGTGTTGATGATCTTGTTGAGTGCGTTGGCGACTCTGTTCCCGGCAACGATGGGGCCGGCGGCCGATCCGTTGACGACACCTGAAGTGATCAAACCAGAGTGGTTTTTCTATGTCTCTTTCCGATGGTTGAAGCTATTTTCGCTGTCATTTGCAGTGTTGAGCAGTGGCTTCATCGTGGGTGCAATGTTCGTTTGGCCATGGATTGATGCGTTCTTGCGGCGAGTCACTCGGAACGAAGACATCAGCGTTTATATCGGAATTGTGGCAACGTTTTTGTTAGTAGGGCTAACCGTTTGGGAAGCCGCCGTCGCACATTGATCGACGGGTACTCGACTAGGCTCCTTTTTATCAACGAACACACACGGACTTTGTGATGGGACTGAAAACGAAACAAATCATTATTGGTCTGCTTGGATTGCTCTTTCTCGTTTCGTTGATTTTCGTCCAGTGGATGGAAGTCATACGGAAAAGTGAAGAGGCGGGAATTCGTCCGCACCATGTTTCGATTCCCGCTAGTTCGAAGGCGTGCGTCGAGTGCCACACACAATCGTCGCCAGGGATTATCGACCACTGGAGCGGTAGCACGCACGCCGAGAAGGGAGTCGGTTGTGTCGAGTGCCATGAAGCAGAAAAAACAGACGTCGACGCGTTCGACCATTACGGAGCCACGATCGCTACAATCGTCACACCAAAAGATTGCTCTCGGTGCCATAAGACGGAGACTGACGAATTTATCGCCAGCCACCACGCGAAGGCAGGCAATATTCTTGCGTCGCTAGACAATTTCCTGGCTGAGACCGTCGAGGGCTCTCGAGAACAGTTCAATCCTCATTCGCCAACGCCTGGCCGAGAATTCAATCTGGTCAACGGCATGGCGAGCGTCAATGTTGGCTGTAAACAATGCCACGGAAGCAAAGTGGCTCTGGAAGGCACCGATGGCAGCTTGATCACCGTTGATGAATTGCAGCCCGACAAAGATGGCAAGCCAACGAATCTGGAAGCTGTCGCGCTCGTCAAGAAAAACGAAAACGGACGCCCCGTTCTCCACACGAGCAGTTGGCCAAACACCGGTATCGGCCGCCTGAATCTCGACGGATCGCTCGGGTCGTGCTCCGCGTGTCACTCACGGCACGACTTTTCACCAAGGCGTGCTCGTCAACCTGAAAACTGCGGCAAGTGCCACCTTGGCCCTGACCATCCTCAGAAAGAGATCTACGAAGAGTCAAAACATGGCGTCGCTTATCGTGACCTCAAAGACAAGATGAATTTGGATGCCCATTCGTGGGTACTGGGCAAAGACTACACTCAGGCTCCGACCTGTGCGACGTGTCATATGTCGGGCAACTCTCGAAATGGCGGAAAAATCACTCACGATCCGGGTGAACGACTATCGTGGACAAACCGTCCACCGGTCAGTTTGACAATGGACACCGACATTAACGGCAAAGTCATCAAGGAAACCGATCCTGCCGAACGACAGAAACTGATCGCCAGCTCGTGGCAAGACAAGCGACAAACGATGAAACAAGTTTGCTTGCATTGCCATACAGAGAACTACGTCAATGCGTTTTACAAGCAGTACGACGAATTCGTCGTTAACTACAACGAAAAGTTCGCCAAGCCTGGGCAGAAAGTCATGGCGATGCTTCAGGAACAAGGCCTCATTACGAAGGCAAGCTTCGATGAAGAAATTGAGTGGACTTGGTTCTACCTGTGGCACCACGAAG
>JAGQPC010000670.1 GCA_020426925.1 Planctomycetales bacterium
TCCGCCGCGAAACGGGACGTCAACCGAGAACGTTCCGTGTATCGTACGCAAAATAGTGACCGCTACGTTTCGGCCACTGATGGGTTGATCGATCATCGGCGCAACAACAGCCCAAGTGAAATGTTGTGCTTGGATGACGATCTTAGCCTGCTGGCCGAAGCACTCGATGAACTCGCTCAGCAGTCGCCCGATCAGTGGGACGTTGTTGTGCAATTGAAGCTGGTCGGTCGCTCGCTCGCCGATTTAGCGGAAGAGCACGGAGTCACGAAGGACGCGATTAAGATGAAAGCCCGCCGAGGCATGGTGAAACTGGCCACAATTTTTCGACGGATGAGCAACTGATCGATGGTGATTCGAAACGATACTGTGGGCAACAACGACCCGGACGACGGTGGCTTCGGTCGTGATGATCGCGACGAACTTGGCGTCTTCGATCCGGTCGCTTGGAGTCAAAACTGCGGGCTCGACGATGCGGCTTGGACTGGCGACGCGAGCGAATGTGAAGAAACCGATCGCGCCGAACTGGAAGATACACGAGATTCGTATCACGCGATCGAGACACTTTTCCAACGTGTTCGTCTGCCGGACGAAGTTTCTGAGTACATCGACGGTATTGAACCGGCCTTTGAAAAGACTGAAGCCACGCGTCTGGATTTGCTGGGGTTCCGCGAAGAACGCGTTTTGGGGCTCGGCGGATTCGGTACCGTGTTTCTCGCTCATGACGAAAAGCTGCAGCGGTCGGTTGCGATTAAAGTGCCGCGAGCAGATCGCTGGCTCATGTCGGATGACCAAAGCCGGCTGCTCGAGGAAGCTCGGCTCGCGGCGAAACTGAAGCATCCGGGAATCGTGACGCTCCACGAACTCGTCCAACACAACGATCGATATCACATCGTTTCCGAATTCGTTGAAGGCGAAACGCTTCAGGATCTGTTGGAAAAAGAGCAGCGATTGCCATGGCGAAAAGCAGTGCAGCTGGTCACGGCGATGGCGAACGCGTTAGCTCACGCTCACGAAAACCGAGTGATCCATCGCGACATCAAACCGACAAACGTTTTGCTGACACAGTCGGGCGAACCGAAGATTGGCGACTTCGGATTGGCGATTCGCCATGAAGCCGGCAATAACACGAAAGCGTTGGCTGCCGGCACAATCGAGTACATGTCGCCGGAACAACTTCCAACCAGCGAATCCGCGATCGATCATCGCACCGACATTTGGAGTCTCGGCGTCGTCTTTTACGAATTGCTGACCGGCGTTTTGCCATTCACAGGCCTGACTAGAAGCGAACTGTTCAACGCAATTGCATCTGGCGAAGTGGTTTCGCCTCGGCAAATTGAACCGAGCGTTCCGCGCGACGTCGCGGAAATCTGTCTGAAGTGTTTGAACAAAATGCCGTTCGACCGATACCCGTCTGCTGCTGAACTAGCCAACGAACTGCAACGAGCGTCCGCAAAAACGCGATACACTCCACTCGGAATCCTCGCCAGAGCCGCCATTGCAGCAGTGCTTGTGGCCTCGCTCTTTTTTGCTTGGTCTAGTCTGTTCGGTCCGTCTCAGGCAACGATGTCGTCTGAATTGTCCGCGACGTTGACCGTGAATCATTTGCGGTTTTCTGATGACCGCAAGCGCGCAATCGATTTCGGAACGCTCGGAGAATATCCTTACAGAGTCCAGCAAAACGATTCGGTAAACCTTTCAATTCAATTCAACCAACCGGCGTACTATCGGCTATTCGAATTCGCGAACGATGGGCTAGTCAACTTGCTCGCCGAATCAAAACCGGACGATGAACCAGTTCGCTCAATAGAATTTCCAGGAGCCAACGCCGATATTCGCCTGAGCGATTTTCCTGGATCGTGCGTGCTGGCAGTCGTTTGTTCTCAACATCCACTTGCGCCGCTAACGGAGACTCAACTGAGCGAAATCGTGTGGGACGGTGGCCAGCACGAAGGCATTTGGCAATTCGACAACGGGCGGTTTCTGCAAGTCGCCGTTGACGACCGAGGCTCCATCGAAAAACGGCCTGAAGCACCGGTCGCGATTCAAAAAGCCTGTAAACAACTCATGGGCGATTCGGTAACCGTTACCGCAATCGCGTTTCCCGTCGAGTCGCCAGATGGAGGCGCGCCATGAGGTCGATTTGTGTCCATCTCATCTTGACGTGTTTCGTGCTCGGATTCGCCGTCCGGGCAGCGAGCGCTGATCCGCTCACCGAAATGATCGTGTCGGGGCGATTTGACGAGGCTGCGAAAGTAGCTCAGGAGTTGGTCGATCAGTCCGTGAAATTAAATGGCGATACACACTGGAAAACGGCCGAAGCACGCGAGCGTCTGCAAGTAATGAAATCGGTCGCAGAGCATTCGCCGGAAGAGAAAAAACGCTTCCAACAGATTTGGCGATGGCTGGCTGATCCGAAACGTGTGCCGAATGACGCCGGTCCTGATGATCGCGTCGAATTCCTGGAAACGGCGTTTCCTAAGGCGGTTCTCTTGCGAGCAACGGTGTTGGAACGCGATTCCTTCGATGAATTTGGTAAGGGAAGATACGCGGCCGCGAAAGCCAGCGCCGGAAATGCACGTGAAATTTATTCGGCCTCTTCGACGCCTCATCCGGGGCAGGGCCGAACGACAGAGACTTGTGGCCTGTGTGACATGATGTTGTCACGCAAGGCTGATGCGGCGAATCAGCTGCGTGCGGCGGTCGAAGCGTTCGAACAAGCATTGGGCTCACACCATCCACGTACGATGCTAAGCCGGTCTCATCTGGCTTACTTGCTGTCCAGCATGGGAAAGCATGATGAATCGCTGGAGTTGCTGCAGCTCGTCCGTCCATTCAACCAAGCACACTTTGGCCCGAACCACCTGAATACGCTCAAGGCCAATTTATTTTCGGGCGTCGATTTGATTCATTCTGGCGACGTCGTGCGAGGGATCGCTGTCATTCAACAAACCACGCAAATGGCCAAATCGGCGTTGGGTGAACACCATCTTTTCGTGGCCTCCTGCCTAAGTCATCTCGCAAACGGGCTCCGAATCCAAGCTCAGTACGACGACGCGGCGGACGCGTTCGCGGATGCATTGGCGATTTACTCGAAAAAGCTCGGCCCGAACCACATGCAAACTGCAAAGCTCCACTGGAATCTAGCTTTCGTACAGTTCTTGCAGGAAGAATTCGCGGATGCCAAGAAGTCGGCAGAGCGTGTCGTGCAAATTCAAAAGCAACTTCGCGCACAACGCAGTTTGAGTCTGATGATCGACGCGACCGAGTTGATATTCGAATGTGATCGCCATCTGGGTATTCGCCCGAAAGCACGCGACTACGAAACATTGCTTCGCAACGGTTTGCGTTTTGAGGAAGAACACAACGGAGTCGAAAGTCGCGAAGCCGCAATCGCGATGCTTCGGCTCGGGAGGTTTCTAGCCAGCATCAACCGAGACGATGAAGCCATCTCAGTGCTTTCGAAAGCGTCGTCTATCCTGGCTGGTGCTGATGGAACCGATCAACTTCATCTCATCGCCTGCAAACAAACGCTCGGTAACATCTATCGCCAGCAAGGCGAAGTCGACAAGGCAATCGCAGAGTACTCATCTGCCGTTGAGCTGTTTGAGGAATCTCGTCGCCGCGTTGGGTTCACGGGATTGTCATCGCTCGCGACAACCGAGCTCGATCGAACGGCGCCGACGCTTGCCATCATGCTTGCGAAAAATGGTCAGGCAGTTGAAGCGTGGAGACAACTTGAACAGTGGCGAGCGTTTCAGTTGACGGATGAATTGGAAGCCGAGTTGTCTGATACCGCATCGGCGGCGAAAGAGAAAAGCAGTAAACACGCTCTTGAACGCGTTCAATCATCACTCGACGTCGACGAGGCGATCGCGTCGTGGATCGGAGTTTGGTTTGATCAGCAGCAGCGAGGTGAGATCTGGGCGTGCGTCGTTCGCAAATCGGGTGACCCGCAATGGATCGAGCTTGCCGGTTCGAACAAGGACGGCTCGTTTGCGATGGAGGAAATGCGCCGAGATCATGACGTGCTGCGTGCCATGCTCACCGATGGAAAGTCATCGACGCGGTGGGACGCGGAAGGCGTCGAGCGGCTCGCTTCGGAACGTTTCCATCCGATCGAAAAGGCGTTGCACGCGAAGAACGGAATGCCCGCAGTGCGACGCTTGATTGTTACGTTGCCAGGCGCAGGCGATTTGCCTCTGGAGGTTCTCACTGTCAACTACGCCATCAGCTATACGCCATCGGCGACTTTTCTCGCTTGGCAGCGGTCGCGGTTGGGTCCAAAGGCCAACACTTCGCCAATGCTCTTTGCGATTGCTGACCCACAATTCAAAGCAGAGTCGCCGCCGACAGATTTGCTTGCGACTAACCGCCCAGGCAACAATCGAATTCGGAAATCGTACGCGCCGTTGCCGGGCACTCGAGTCGAGGTGGAAGCGATCGCTTCCATGTTTGCTCCTGCTTCTGTTAAGACTCTGTTCGGCGAGGATGCAAATGAGGCGGAAATCGAAACACTCGCAACCCAGCGCGAGTTAGAGCAGTATCGTTACTTGCACTTCGCGACACACGGCGATCCAAACCGAGATGCTCCGTTTCAGTCTTCGCTGCGTCTTGCCTCACCGCCCACAGAATCCATCGACGATCTGCTGAGTGATGATCATCTGTATGACGATCGGCTGACCGCGGCACAAGTTCGGAATTGGCAGCTGAACGCAGATCTAGTGACGTTGAGTGCGTGTGATACAGCGTTAGGACCGCGAGTGCGAGGGAAAGCGTTTGTTGGTTTTTCTCAGGCGTTTCTGCTCGCTGGTGCAAAGTCGGTTGTCGCCAGCAATTGGCAAGTGCGAGACGACGCCACTTCCCTGTTGATGCGGCGGTTTTATCAGAACCTTCTCGGGCAACGCGAGGAGCTGAATGATCCGATGCCAAAAGCCGAAGCACTCAATGAAGCAAAACGATGGCTTCGAAATCTCACGATCAATGATATTGACAGAATGCTTGATGATTTGCCGCCAGTCGTTCGCGGCACGATTGAGAAAAGACTACCAGATGTGAAGATCGAATCCGCCAAACCGTTTGAAAACCCTTATTTCTGGGCTCCGTTCGTTTTGATCGGTGACAGTAGATAACGCCAACTTAATTCGAACGAGTACCACGAACACTCTATAATGAATGTCTGAAGACGGCGCTGATTATCGGCTCGAAGTCTACCAGCGACTGCAACCGTTTTCTGACAGGGCAACACAATGGAAAGAATACGCAAGCGAAAAAGAGATTCTAGCCGCCACACGCGTGCCACTCGTTTTCTGCGCGCGGAGCGTCTTGAGGACCGGCACTTGCTCACGTCGATCAAGGGAGAAGTGTGGCACGATTGGAATCGCGATGGTCATCAGGAAAAAGATGACGAACATCCGGTGGCTGATGTTGAGGTCCGGCTGATTGACGCGAACACGGGTGACGTCATTAGTTCGCAGCTGACCGATGAGGAAGGTGGCTACGAGTTCCCGCAAATCGATCCTGGAGAATTCATTGTTGAATTTGTGCCCGACGACGATTTTGAATTTACTCAACCAGACAACAGTATTGAAAAGAAAGACAGTGACGCGAATCCCGCCACCGGCCGGACAAAGAGGTTCACTGCGGCGTTGGGTGAACGTGTATTGAGTGTCGATGCAGGAATCTTTTCGCCGGTGCCTGCGCAATCGGTCAGCGGAAACATCTGGAACGACTTGAACGCGAATGGCATTCAAGAATCGGGCGAGCCTGGTGTTAGAAACATCGAAGTACAAGTCGAGAATATTCACGGCGAAAAGCTCTATTGGGTTCAAACAGATTCAAACGGCGAATTCTTTTTTGACGGCAAGAAGCTCCTGCCCGGCGATTATCAGCTCGATTTTCAAATCGACGAAGACAGCACCGCGGATTGGGCATTAAGCCCGGCGCACGCGCGAGACGGAACTGTGCCTCGGTTGGACAGCGACGTTGGGGCCAGAAATCGAACGGCGCCTTTCACGCTCAAGCCAAAATCACTGGACGTTCCGGACACGCAGCGTTTCGACGCGGGCGTGTTTCAGTCGTCGCAAATCATCGGGCGAGTCTGGCATGACATCGACCGGAATGGGGCGTTCGGCGTGGCGGAATACGGCGTTGAGCAATACAAAATCAGTTTGCTCGACAGCTTTGGCGGCCTGCTGCAGGAAACTTACTCTGACACCGAGGGACTGTTCAATTTCGTTGTGGATCCGGGCGACTACATGATGGAGATCGCCACTCCAGAGTCGATACAACTTGCGAATCACGTCGACATCGGCGGCGGTGTCGGCAACAACGCATTTGACCCGCAAACAAAACGCACAAAAGTCGTCTCGGTGACGGGGCGGAATTCACTGCTCAATGTCGGCGCGGGTGTTTTTTCGAACGCGGGAACACAGGACCTAGTTGGCCGAGTGTGGCACGACTTGAATGCCGATGGAATTCAGGATCCAGATGAGCCCGGAATACCCGACGCAAAAGTCGAATTGGAAAACACCGCTTTTGTGGAACTTTTTGACCTCACGACAGATGACTCAGGCGTATTCCATATCGACGGATCG
>JAGQPC010000671.1 GCA_020426925.1 Planctomycetales bacterium
TTCCCAAACGGCGTAGTCAGCAGGAGTGCACCAGTTGTTGGATCGAGAAGGATTCCATTGAACCGCGTGACTGCAAATACACGGTCCTTGCCTTCGTGTTTTACGACAATCGGTGATGAATAGCTTGCGAGCTCCGACGTGTTCGCCCAAACGGTTTGACCGGTTGCGATGTCGAGTCCCACCATTCCAGCGTTATTCTTCTCACCGCCAAGATTGATAACGACGATTCCGTTGACGTGAACCGGCGTGCTACCTGCCCCGAAGTAGCCGTCGGGAGAATCGTACTGCTCGGCGAGATCACGCGACCACAATTGTTCACCGCCGTGCAGTTTAACCGCGTGACAGGCACCGGCTGCTCCAAAAACGACGACTCGATCGTCAACGACCAGCGGAACACACCTCGGCCCTGAATCTGGATCAAGGCTACTCCGGTAATACGCGTCGAAGTCTCGTCGCCACAGTGATTTACCGGTGTCCCGGGCAATCGATTCGATACGCTCTTTTGCCCCGATGCGATGAAACACAAGAATCTGGTTGTCGATAACCGCCGGGCCCGCATAACCATCGCCCACCGGATATCGCCAGTGAATTGTGGGCTCGCCGGTTGGCCAACCTTGCACGACTCGAAGTTCTGCAACGACACCGTCACGATTTAGACCCAGGATCTGTGGCCAGTTCTCCGCGTGAATGGACGGTATCAGCGCGGCACTTTGGATTACGGCGAGAATGCACGCAACGGCAGCTTTGCGGATCATTGAATAGTTCATTTGGTGTCCAATCGTATCGAAGCCGTACGATCCCGTGATCGAGATTCATTCGGTACAATACGATTCACGACAGGAATTGCCAACTGTAATTCGGCCTATTGTGGCGTGTTGGCGTAGAAAGATCCTCTGACACGGAGACTCGCATTGCCACGTCGATTCCGACTTTGGGAAAAAAAACGCGGTGGTCGGTCTACCGGTGCGCGCTGGATCGGCTCGGCCGGCGAGGCTACGTTCTTCGCAACTTTGTCGGTTTTTGGCGTAATCGCGCTGGTCGCTCATTCACAATCGGATTACCTACAACGAAGCGCCGTCGAGTACTCGCCCGCGTGGGATTGGTTGATTTGGTTTGTGCTTGGAGCCTTAACATCCATCGGCGTGATCGGATTTGTGTACGCGATCGTTGTCGCAGGTACATCGCTAGAGCGCCGTCGTGCACTGGCAAACAAGGCGGCGGACATCGACCTGCTAACGGATCAGCTCCCGTCGCCAAAGGATCACCCGAGCATTCCGCGTGATGTCAACCTTACCAACAGCCCTGGCATTCGGCTTCAGTATCGATTACCGATCGTCAATTCGGTCGGCTGGAAATTGCTCGCGACAATTATCTTTTGCATGGTATGGAACGCCTTAGTTGCAACACTTCTGTGGTGGGAAATTCAGGCATTTCGCAGCGGCAAAACCGACTGGTACTTGATCGCGCTCGTTCTGCCATTTGGAACTTTCGGAATCGGAGTCATCATCCATTTGGCTCGGAAGCTGTTGCTCGCAACCGCGATTGGACCGACGAGTCTGGAAATATCGGATTTGCCGTTATATCCCGGTCACGATTATCAAGTGTTTTTGACGCAAGCCGGTCGATTGTCAGTAAGATCGATCAGCGTCACGTTGATATGCGAGGAAGAGGTTACATTTAGCCATGGTACTGATACGCGGACTGAACGCAGGCGCGTTTATGAACAGCGAATATTCGAAGCTTCTGGCTTTGAAATCGTTCCGAGTGCTCCCTTTGAACACGTCGGTGTACTAAACTTTCCGAAATACGTAATGCACTCGTTCCAGTCGGATCACAACGCGGTCCATTGGAAACTCGTAGTTTGTGGCGCCGTGGACAAATGGTCGGATTTCGAACGCAACTTCCCAATCATCGTGTATCCAGTTCCGATTTCGGTTCAGCAGAGGCAATCAACGACCGAAACAGAGTCCGCTCTATGATGGAACCGCTCATCAGCATTCAAATCCAGGGCGATCAGAAGTTCCTTCTTCCCGGCGACGTCATGACGTGCGACTATCAAATTGATGCTGTGGCTAAGGATGATTTGCAGGCCGTCGAAGTTTCGGTCATGTGGCACACGGAAGGGAAAGGCGACGAAGATCTGGGAGTCCACTACTTCGAGCGGCGAGTTCCTGCCGACGTCGAAGACCACGACCTTCGCGCATGGCGAAGATTCGAAACGATCATGCCCAACAGCCCGCTTTCGTATGACGGAGAACTGCTGAAAGTCTTTTGGTGCGTTCGCGTCCGAGCGTTTCTGAGACAAGGGCGCCAGTTCTCTGCCGAGTTGCCATTTCAACTCGGCGATTCACGATTTCTGCCAACCGATAAGACGCACAGCAACACCAACTAGCTGGGCTGCGTCACTTCTGCAATGCGAAAGGCAAAAGAGACTTTACCCGTAGTCTCGCGGCTCCGCCCACGAGTGCCAGCGATCGGAGTCGCTGGACTACAAACGGCTGGTAGACATTTATCTGCCGCTCGTCCAAAAGCCTTCGATCTGAACAAGAATTAGTTCCTGTTCTTTTCGTTCGTTGGTAGAATTCCTGAAATGATCAAGAGACGCGGCAGTGACGGCTGAGGTTATCCCAACACGTCAGGGAACTCGAAAATCATTGATTTTGGAGACTCATTATGTCTTATCGAACTGTTGTCGTGGTCTGCGCTGGATTCTTTGTCGGCATTGCCTGCCTGTTTGCGATCCTGTCGCTGAACGTCAAATCGCAGATTTCACAATTCGAGGCGAAGGCACGAAAGGAATTTGACTCACAGATGCGAGACGCCGCGCCTCGTGCCAATTCGTATAAGCCACGCGTCCGTGACAATACAAGCGACTCACCAGTTTCAACTGCTCGGCGGAACTCGGTTCGCAAAATCAATGAACTGCGTCAGTTGCTGATGAAACAAACTCAGTTGCAACGCGAGCAAAAAACTCAGCTAATTCGCCGCATCGATGAACAGGATGAGCTGCAAGCTGAATACGCTCAACTTACTGAAAAGCACCAAGCCTTGCAGGAAAAGTACGATCAGCTTTGGCGAGACGCAGATCTGACTCTTATGATGTTGGCCGATTGGTTTGAACGAGATCTGGACTTGGGCGGTGAGCTATCTGATGGCGAACTCGCCGGTGCGGATCCAACTCAGCCGCAAAGCGACAATCTGGATCTAGCGGGTGGCAATGTTGAGCCGCTGCAGCTCGAACTCGACATCGTTCGCTGGGAACTCGAGCAGGCGTTGAATCGCGTTGCAACGCTCCAGGAATCGGCTGGCCAAGCAACGCAGATCTCCAACGTCGCGTCACGGGCGCTTGTCGAGATGAACGCAAGCTCCGTTCCCTCGCTGATGAGATTGACTTCGATTCAACAATCCACTCCTGTCCGCGTATGGGCGATTCAAGTGCTCGGCAGCATCGGCCCGATCGCGTCCGAAGCGACCGATCAACTGACAAGCTTGCTCGTCGATCCAAGTATCGAGGTGGCAACAGCGGCAGAAGATGCACTTAAACAGATCCGAACATCAGGCACGTAGCAGCGCGGCTACGAGTTCTGATGTGTGAGCGGACACTACGCCCCTTCAGCCAGCGCACACGCAAACTCAAACCGCAACGCGACTTTTCCGCCGACGGTCACCTTTGCCGTCATAAAGAACGCGTTAGAAAGTCGCTCCGTAAGCTCCACCCGGATTTCGATCGTGTCGCCGGGCCGAACGATTTTTCGAAAGCGAACATCGTTCATTCTCGTCGCGACCGGTGTTCCCTCGCCGCCAAATTGAGACAGCAAGATCGCACCGGCCTGCATCGACGCTTCGCACAGAATGATTCCGGGCACGATGGGATTGCCGGGATAGTGCCCCTGGAAAAAGAACTCATCGTCGCGAAACGTCTTCCGAGCGACGATGCGATCGTCCGTTTTTTCCACGACTTCATCTACCAACAGCATCGGTGCTCGGTGAGGAATGGCGGCTTCGATTTCGTTTTTGTTCATATTCATTTGCAAGCTAAGCCGTTTGCAGCGAACTGCTTTTCGCAGAGGACTTCATCAGCAAGCTGTCCACGTCATTTGCAACGATGACGCCATAATTGATCGCTCCCAGCCATCCGCTCATGATGATCCCGACGCTGCCGGCGTGGTACAGCCCCGAAATCTGCTCGGGCAGCGCTCGGCTAACTGCGAGTCCCTCAAACTTCGTCCCAAAGCTGGATCCACGAATGTGCTTCGTGTAGTGCTTGAAAGTCACCGGAGTCGCGGCTTCAGCGTGCACGATCTTTTCACGGCAGTTGGGGACATACTTTTCTAGCGCGTCCAAGGTGGTTTCCACCAGATCTTGTTTACTTGCCTCATACTCGTCCTCCGGCATATCGGCCCAATCTTCGTAATTGGCGTTCGTGCTGGAAACGATTAAACACCGAGGCCGCCCCTCCGGTCGTGTACGAGGATAGTAAAACGAATAAGTGCGGCTAGTAATATCGCGACTGAGCAACGCTTCTGTGCGGAAAAGTGGAGCCGTGCTGCTGAACAGCAAATCGCCCGTGGACTCGTCGATTCGTTCGTCCGGCTTGAGCGCCATGTAGACTTGAGTGCTTGAGTTATTCAGCCGCACATTACGAGCGTCATCAACGAAGTTACGATCGAATTTGTCTTCGCCGACCATCCGAAAAATCGTCGAATACAAATTCGAATTGGAAACCACGGTTCGAGCCTTAATCTCGCGACCGTTCACGCGAACGCCGGTTACCTTACCGCGCTCGGTCAGGATCTTGTCGACGTCGGAGCGAATGCAGATATCGACGCCGTTCTGCTTCAGCTCTTTTTCCATCAAGCCGATGAGCAGATCGGTGCCACCTTCAAACGTGTAGACACCTTTCGACATGAAATTCGAAAACACGATTCCGTACGTTATCGCCGGATCTTCAAGCGTTGAGCCATTCGCGTACGTAATGGGCTCCATCAACAATCGGATAACGTCTTCTCGCCCTGGAAAGAACTTATCGAACAGCTCGCGAGTCGTTGTCGCTTGGTCGTCGTAGAAATTCATTCCGC
>JAGQPC010000672.1 GCA_020426925.1 Planctomycetales bacterium
AGTCGCGCAACCAAAACGACAGTGTCATGTGCCATCGCCGCCAGAACTCAGAAATATTGCGAGACTTATACGGCGAATCAAAATTCTGCGGCAGTTGGAATCCAAGCATCAGCCCCAGCCCAACTGCCATGTTGCTGTAGCCAGCGAAATCGAAATAGAGCTGAACGGTATAGCCCAGCATGCAAAACCACACTCCGACAAACTGCAAGGCCGTGTAGTCGGCGAACATCGGATCAATACACTTCGCGACGGTATCAGCAAGCAAAATCTTCTGCGCCATGCCGACAACAAAGAACAGGATTCCTCGCGCGAATGCTTCCCAATCGATCGTGTCGGAGATGTCGCGCAGTTGCTGTTCGAGATCCGAGTAGCGGACAATCGGCCCAGCGATGAGCTGCGGAAATAGCGAAACGTAAGCCGCAAAATGCATCAGCGAATCGGCCGGCTTGGCTTGCCGACGAAAGATATCGATCGAGTAGCTCATCGTTTGGAATGTGTAGAACGAAATCCCAACCGGCAATACGATCTCAGCGACCGGTAGTCGCCCTCCCAAACGCAGCCATTCGGCAACGGCGTTTGCCGATCCCGCCAAAAAGCCCGCATACTTGAAGTAGGTCAATAGACCCAAGTTCGCAAACATCGACACGCACAACCACATCGTGCGTCGAGACGGCAACGTCGCAGCAGCCAGCCTGTGACCGACATAAAAGTCAATCACGGTCGAAAACATCAACAGCGATACGAACCGCCAATCCCACCATCCATAGAACGCGTAGCTTGCACCCGTGAGCATCGCCAAGCGAGCACCGAGACCGATCCGCTTGGACCACCAGAGGCACAGCACCAACGGCAAAAAGAACAGCACGAAAACATAACTATTGAATAGCATACTGTTCCTTCGTCAGATGACCGGGCAAGATACGCTGAATCATTTTGCGAGTGTTCGGTTCCAGCGGATGCACGCCATCGACAAACTGCGCCGGGTCACCATCGAATGTGTCGATCGTCGACAAGTCGACAAAGGAAAACCCGCACTTGTCGGCAAGCTCCGAAATGTGCACGTGCAACTCGCGTTTTCGCGCTACTATTTCGGTGGCCTCGTCAACGTATTGATATAACTCAGGATGCATGGGCGTGAAAAACACAACCAATTCGCATCCACCGCGTGAACACTCTTCAGCTATTGCAACCAGCATCTGCAACCGGCGGCGCGAAACCGTTTCAAAGCCAAGCAACAGCTGTTTGTATTCCCGTTTGTTGTACTCGAGCGCCGACTGAAAGTCGTACGTGCCTTCGCTGATTTCTCTTTCGCGCTGAGTGTAAACCAACAATCCGTCGTCACGAATCTGCAAGTCCCCAGATTCGGAATCGGCTTTGCGTCGTAACGACGTAATTGACATTTTGGTCTGCTGCCAGCTGAGCAACTCTCGCCATCGCTGGAACCGATCAGAAAACGGTACCCAATCTTTCACGTACGGCAGCAACGCTGGATTCGCCAACAAACGCGAGTCGGCTTTGTTGTGATCGGAAAACGCCGAGACATCGATTCCCAGCACGACAAGTTTCGGTTCATGTCCGCTGAGATCGCGATAGTAGCGCAAAAGTGCCAGACAATCTTCCGGCTTGCCGAAGTTGACGCCCGCATTGAAAAACGAAAGCCCAGTTTGTTCTTTCAGGAATTGGGGCTCGAGCTTCATGACTCGCGAAGAACCAAGGACTAAACCTTCTGGCTCGGGCTTCATGGCGGCGAGCAATTCGACCTTTTGGGCACGCGACGTTTGCACGATCGGCGGCACAACGTTCGACGGATATTGAGCGTATGGGTCGACAACGAAATTGAATGCAGCGACAATAAATAAGCAAATGGCTACAATCGCGATGGCCGCTCCGCAAAATACACGCGGGCTAAACTCTTCGGTTAACAGGCGCACTATTGATTTGCAGCGATTAATGATCATTCAGACGATTGCCCGAGCCGTTCGCGAGTTGTTCTCAAAAGGATAGCTCAGGTTGAACGAATCTCCGCAAAGTCGAGCTGCACTGCGAATCGCTGCATCCGCACTAATCGGCATATCCGTCTGGTTAACAGCCAGCGGCACTCCGGCAGTGTCGGCTCAAACGGCTATGCCTTCGCCGTCCAATCCGATTTTACCTGCTCCAACAACTTCATTGCGGCAGGACTTTCTCACGACTGGCGTATCGCCATTC
>JAGQPC010000673.1 GCA_020426925.1 Planctomycetales bacterium
CGCATTACGAATGCGGTGCTCTGCCGATTGAAGCTACGCTGGCGCTTTGTGCAAACGTGTATGTATAGCGTTTGCCGTTTCTGGCGACTAGACCGGACGAAATCCACCTCGACGTTGGAATCGCGACATGCCGACATCTATCGGCATCACGTGACGTCATCTTGAGCACATCGCAATGCATGCACGGAGCGGTAGCACGCGGATTAGGGAGACGCGATCGGAGCCTTCCTTGCCCTAATCCGTACGACGGACTTCTGGTCCGTCGAATTCCGATTCTGGCGGAAGGTTGACCTTGAGTGAATTTCGCCTTTTGGGTTACCTGATAAGTCGACACCAGGCACCTGGACACCGACAGTTTCGAGCTGGCGCACGCCATCGACGGACTAAAAGTCTGTCGTACGTAGCTTCAGCAGGCCGCAAGCTCTTCCGACTCTTGGGTTTTGTCCACGAATCTTAAGCTGACGGTTCACCCACCTTGACGCTGTGACAATTATTCCAAAATTTCATGTTTTGTAGTTGAATTCGTTGCGATCGCCCATTATTATGCGGTTCTTCAGGTGAGGAATGTGTTGTGACACATCCTGTATCACGTGCGATTTCCGCATGCTGACGCCGAAAACTGTTGGAGGGTTCTACTGCACTGATTTAGATCGATTCGCTTCACAATGCTGAAGCTAATTCGGATGGATCACTGCAGAGTTCTCTTTTTCTTATTGAGGCTCTTCATTCTTCCAGCCTCGTTTTCCCTGGTTTGCCTAATCGGTTTGACCGTGCGCGTCTTGGGGAAGTCTCGCATTTAAATCAGTCGCATTTTGAAATTGGTGTTGTCGGCAGTGCGGTTCGCCGTGCTGGTCTGTCGATACCACTATGACTTTGACGGAAATCGTTTTAGTGCGTTGATTTATGGGAGCTACGTTGTATGACTAGGCTGAGATTTTTTCCTCTGGGAGTGCTGGGCGTTGTCCTTGCAGTCTCCATTGGGCGAGCCGAGGTAGTGCCACTATCCGACTTGGTCAATGGAGGAACTGTCCAGTCCGGTGATAAGGTTTTTTCAAACTTTACGTATTTGGTAACGGGCGACATGCCCGCTGCTGGCGACGTGAATGTTGAAACTATCACGGATCAGGACGGAAAACACGGTCTTCGTTTTCAGGGCGGATTCACCGACGTGAGTGGGGGCAGCTCTTCTGATGCTGTCATTACTTTCGACGTGTCCGTTGCCCCTGGAAACGGGAACCTGATATCGGGAGCCACGTTGGCTGCAAACCCCGCCGTGTTCAACGGTGAAGGTTTAGCATCCATCACGGAGACTTTTTTGCCCGATGTCACCGACGACAAGCTTGTCGTGTACGATTTCGGTGGGGGTGACGACAAGTTGCTCGATTCCACTGTTTTCGCAAACGCGTTAGCAACGCTGCATGTTCAGAAAGATATTATTCTGCATGCAACCGGTGAAAACGCCGGCGTGACCTTGTCGTTTGTCGATCAAACGTTTGAGCAAGTGCCAGAACCCGCAACACTTTCGTTGCTTCTGGGTGCTTTAGGTTTAATCGCCTTGCGTCGACGACGCTCGGCCTAAAACGTTATTCCCGCCAAAAGCGGATTTAGCGTCTCCCAAATCAACTGCTATACGCACAAGACCTGCCGAGTCGGACGGCGGGTCTTTTTTTTGTGCGCGAACAAATCCTTGCTATGGAAGGCATTGCACTCCAATCGCCTTCGTGTGGTGGATCTTGCTAAAGATCCCAGCAAAACAAAGGAGGAAGTTTAGCAACTTCCACTACGTCAGATTCGCTCCCCTGAATAACTAATCATGCTCAAGCATCGTTTTTATCGAATTAGCCGGTGGCCAGTTGCCGTCTATCTCTCGATAATCGCTTGCATGATGTTCATTGAAAACAGCCTGGTCTATTTTCCGCAGAAGTACCCGGCTGGAGGCGAGTGGAACGCCGGCTTCGAAGATGCTTGGTTCGTCGCTGACGATGGGACGAAATTACACGGTTGGTTTGCCGAACATGAATCTCCCGAGCGTCACGTCTTGTATTTGCACGGAAACGGCGGAAACGTTGCAGGGCTTCGATATGTTGCCGAAGTTTATCGTGAACTCCTGGACGCTAACGTTCTTGTGTTTGACTATCGCGGCTACGGACGCAGCGAAGGAAAGCCGAATGAATCCGGAGTCATTCAAGATTCCAGAGCAGCTCGACGTTGGCTCGCCGATCGCGTCGGTGTCGCAGAATCGGAGATCGTTCTGATCGGGCGATCTCTTGGCGGAGGAGCTGCGATCTCGATTGCATCTGAGATTCACCCTCAGGCGCTAGTCCTGCAAAACACTTTCACTTCGCTTCCCGACGTTGCGCAGTGGCACTACCCGTGGCTGCCAGTTCGTTGGCTCATGCGGAACCGGTATGACTCGATTTCCAAAATCGGTTCGATCAAATGCCCTGTGTTGCAAAGCCACGGCACTCGAGACCGTGTCGTCCCTTTTGATATCGGCGAACGGCTGTTTCAGCAAATCGACAGCGAAAAACAATTCATCACGTTAGCTGATGGAACGCACAATCAGCTGGAACCGGCTCACTATCTGGACGCGCTTATCAGCTTTCTGCGTCAAGCAGATCGTCACGTCAGTCACCCGTAATGCAACTGCACTCAGAACGATTGCTCGTCGGTCGGAAAGACGCCGTTTTGAACTTCTTCGCAATATGCTTTGACTGCGGAGGTAATGCCGCTTCGAAGGTCCGCGTATTGCTTCACATGTTTCGGCAACCGCCCATCAGTCAAACCAAGCAAGTCATTGATCACGAGGATCTGGCCATCGCAGTCGGCGCCGGCGCCGATTCCGATTGTGGGTATCTTTAGCTCAGTTGTGATCGTGGCGGCGATGCTTGTGGGAATGCACTCGAGTACCATTGCGAAAGCTCCTGCCGATTCAGCAGCCCGAGCGTCGTTCAGTAGAATCTCTTCGTCTCGTTGCACCTTGTAGCCACCGAGTTGATGAATACTCTGCGGGCGAAGGCCGACATGCGCCATCACAGGAATGCCCGCACTGACAAGCCCATGTATAACCTCGGCCTGATCGGCGCCGCCTTCAAGTTTGACCGCTTGAGCTCGCGTGCTCTTCAAGATGCGGCCCGCATTCGCAATCGCCTTGTGGACGCCCAGGTGGTTGCTAGGAAACGGCATGTCGACAACAAGCAGGGCGTTGTGGACCGCTCGTCCGACCATTTCGGCATGGTAGATGATTTCTTCCAAAGTTACCGGAATCGTGCTGTCATGGCCTTGGACAACCATCGACATACTGTCGCCGACCAGGATCCCGTCGACACCACATTGGTCCAGAATCGCGGCCATCGTGTAGTCGTAAGCGGTCAGCATGGAGATGCGTTTTCCGGCTTGCTTCATCGCCGAAAATTCTGGAACGGTTGTGCGGCGTGATCGTGCTGAATGGCTGGACATTCGCTACTCCAGTTGTCGACTTGCTTACCCTAAGCGTTTTCGCGATACCAATTGGACGCTAACAAAACCGGCTAGCACCCACTTTAAAGCACCGATTGGCATGCCCTCTAAATGCATTAGTGTTGATGTGAATGAAATACTTCATCCTCCCCCGAAAGGAGAAAAAACGAGCCTCGCGAGTTTTTGGAGAGGGGTGAAACGGCGAACCGAACTTCAATGTCAATGCAATCAACCCCTCCCCGAAGCCTCATTCTTC
>JAGQPC010000674.1 GCA_020426925.1 Planctomycetales bacterium
GTTTCACCTCGACACCTAAGTTTCAAAGTTGCCACCTGATTAACATTTCGATCAGGTGGCTTTTTTGTTGCGCGTCGCAGACGCGCCCGACAAAAGTCAGCTCCGAGAAAATCGACCACAGCATGCTGTAGGTCGCCATCGACTGCAGCCCAGTATCAGGTATGCGAATTTTGAAGTTTAGAATTCTGACGGGCGCGTCTTACTTCCACTACAGCCCCCGCACGAAGCTTGGGCGATTGATATCTTTCGCCCAAGCTTTCTGAGTCGTCTTCACACGGCGACTTTTTCTTCCGCTGGAGTCGCGACGTCCTTGGCCCCAGACATCCACATCAACGCCGGCGACGCGATGAAGATCGAGCTGTACGTACCGACAATCACGCCAACGAGTAGGGCGAAGGAAAATGGATGAATTCCTGCCCCACCAAGCACGTAAAGGATGCCGACCGCGATCAACGTCGTTGTCGAAGTCAGGATGGTTCGGCTGAGCGTTTGGTTGATACTGGTGTTGATCATCTCTTCGCGGATTTCGGGGCTTTTACCGCGTACTTCGCGAATTCGGTCAAACACGACGATTGTGTCATTCAGCGAATAGCCAATGATTGTCAGAATCGCCGCAACGACTGGAAGGCTGATCTTGAACTCGTCGATCATTAACACAGCCGCTAGTGGTGGAATCGACTGCACGATCCAATAACTGAGTGCGTTAAATCCGATTGTGATCAAAACGTCATGGACCAATGCTACGACCGCTGCAAGTCCAAACGATACGCGCTGGAACCGAATCCAGATGTAGCCGACGATGCCAAGCAGTGAAAATACGATTGCCGCAACAGCGCTATTTGTCGTGTCACCGGCGATTTTGCTTCCAACTTCGGCCTCCGACAGCCAAACGGGCGACTCTTTCATGTGGTTGGTGAAGTGATCGAGTGCCTTCGTGAAATCTTCCGGCGAAACACTTGCAGTCACCGTCCAATCGGGATAGCTCTTCTTTCCTCGGCCGTTCCATTCTTTGTTTTCGAACTCTAACGCAGGTTGCCCGAGACCAACAGCGTCAAACGACTGAAGCAATTCGGTTTCGAGCGTTTCCGCGTTTAACTTAGTTCCAAAGTGCAATTCTGCTTTTGATCGCTGGACTGCAGGACTACCTGTCGCGACTTCAGCGTCAGTAGATGTCTCGTCTGCCTGACCTATCAAAAGTGATGCCGGTGAAAATGGCGTGTATGCCACGAGTTCACCGTTCAAGCTCTTTCTTGGAAGGAAGCTTGAATCACCATCATTTGGGCCGGTGACCGGATCGGATGTTCCTTCGCCTTCTGGAATGACGTCATTCGGAGTGGAGATCTCCGCGTCGGAACCAGATGACGGTGAATCGCTTGTTGCCGAATCAGTCGATGTCGAATCGCCAGCTGAATCGACGGCGGCTACGGCGACAGGTGCTGACGTAACCTGCACGTCATACGTTTGCATTTGCCCAGAGAACACTCCAGCAACGCTGTCCTTAATCTTTTGCAAAGTGCTGTCCGCCGATCGTGATGCATCGATTTTGTATCGCGTATGCTGATCGCCGATGCCGGTAACGGAGATGTTGTCTGCAATTTTTGCATCAAGTAACGCAGTACGCACAGTTCCGATATCGGTCGATTCTTTGAATTCCATCGTGACGGAATGGCCGCCGTTAAGATCGATGTCAAAGATCTTCGATCCGCGAACGGACGCCGCACCAATCCCTACAACGATCAGGACGACCGATAAAACAGCCGCGATGCCTCGCTTGCCGAACAAATTGAATTTCGGCTCTGCGAGCAATTCCATCATGGTTAGCTTCTTGATCCAACGCTGGCGTTCTGCGATTTCGAACACCAAACGCGAAACGAAGATTGCAGTGAACATGCACATCAGAATTCCCAGGATCAACGGAACGGCATAACCTTGCAGTTGGTCGCCACCCATCACATACAACACGACGGCCGTGATCAGGTTCGTAAGGTTTGCGTCGACGATCGTTGGCATCGCTCGACTGAACCCGTTTCGAATCGCCATTCGCAGCGCGGCGCCGCTTCGCAGTTCCTCTCGGATACGTTCGAAGATCAGCACGTTCGCGTCGACCG
>JAGQPC010000675.1 GCA_020426925.1 Planctomycetales bacterium
AACTTCGCCAAAGGAGTAGAAGCAACTTACGACGCTGACATCGGCGAAGTTCCCTTTAAACTACCGCTAACACCAAAGCTGCCGCTGGGCAGTTTGATTTATGATCCGCCAGTACGCGGACATATCACGGCAGACGATTCAGACCGATTTTCAATTTCGCTTGATCCAGGCCAAACGCTGTCGGTTCGTGTCGATGCGATCGAGACGCTTCAAGCGGATGTCCGCGTCTACCGCGACAACACTTTGCTTCGCCAAGTTGAAGCCAACGCACCTGGCGACCCGGTCGTTGTCCAGTACGACCTCAATGGCCGACTGATCAATCAGAAAACGACCGCAGCGAATTACGTGATCGAAATCCAAGGAGCGAATAGCACGGCTGGAGACTATGATATCCAACTAGTTCTGAACACCGCTTTCGAAAACGAGCCAATCACCGGAATAACCAACGATACACTGGCCGAGGCGTTCGACATCGAGTCTGACGTCGTAATGCTGAACAACTCGTCTGTGGAACGCGCCGGCGTGTTGGGCGTATTCGAAAACATTCCAATCGTCCATGAGGATTTTGAATTGGGCAACTTCGCAGACGACTGGGCGCTGCACAGTTCCAGCTCAAACGGTCGAATTCGCGTGTCCGACATGTTTTCGGGAGCGACCGGGAATTTCGCGATGTTTATGGACGTGAAGCAAATCTTGGGCGAACACACTTTGAACGAAGCGGTTTGGAATGTCGACATTGGCGAAACGAATCCCGTTCTGCAATTCTCTCACATTGCGTTTACTGACGAGGCTCAACCATTTGACGGCCCGTTCACTGGTTCGTACAACGCGGACGGAATCTCTGTAAGTTTGGATGGCGAGCTTTGGTATCCAGTTTTTGATGCACCGCGAACGACCGTCTTCAAATGGCGCGAATACAACATCGATTTGAACAACGCGCTCGCTAAATACGACGTTGCTGCTTCAGGTGCGATTCAAGTTAAGTTCCAACAGTACGACGACGTGCCCATGTTCTCCGATGGAATCGGTTGGGACGCGATTTCAATTGCCAAACGAGACGACACAGATTGGTACAGCTTTGATCTTCGCCGAGGCGAGTCCGTGTCTTTGATCGCGACGGCGCAGGATATAGCCGACATCTCGGTCGCTCTCTACGATTCCAGCGGCCAACAACTCGCGTCTGGTTTTGAAAAACCGTTGCTGAATGGAAGTTTCGAAACAGGAGATTTGCGAAATTGGAATGCAAGCGTCAACGGTGGAGACGCGGCCGAACCGTGGCAAGTGTCGACAGGCGGGTCTGGACGAGACTTTGGAATCGATCCAACATCGCCGCAGGACGGGGACTTTGTTGTATGGAACAACTTCAACGGTGACGGACCGCTCGAGTATTCGTTGTCTCAACAAATCACGATCCCCGGCGATGCCGCGGAAGCCACTTTGCGTTGGAAGAGCCGAATTCAATGGCTGTTCATCGAAAACGGCGCGGAAGCACGATCCTTCCAAGTTCACGTTCGCAACTCAGAAACCAACGAGATCATTGCTACGGGATTTGAGTTCTCGACCGGCAACGAATTCGACAACCCTCAAGGGGATACGGGTTGGCAGGATCACGAATTCAATTTGGCGTCGTTCGCAGGTCAATCAGTTACGGTGGAGTTTGTTGCCACCGTTCCCGAATCTTTCGCAGGGCCGGGATTAGTTGAATTGGATGCAATTGAGCTGGATCTTGGCGTCGTGCATCCGACAAATGTTACCGACGTAGTTTCGAACTTCGTCGCCGAGGATTCGGGCACGTATTACGCTCGAGTAACGGGCGAGTTAGCGGCCGACTACAGTTTGTTGGTCCTTCGCAACGCGACATTCGATTTGGAATCGAACGATTCGATCGAGACGGCAAAGGTAGTCGGAAGCAACGCCGTGCAAAATCGCCAATGGGCGCTTGGATATATCGCCGCCGGCGATTCCGATTTCTATCAGTTTGAGGCGGGCGACCGTTCGCCGCTGAGCATTCAAGTGTCGTTGCCCGGCTCTGGCCCAGGAGCCTTCGTCAATCAGCTGAAGCCACTCATCCGACTTTACGATTCCGCTCACAATTTGGTCTTGGAAACGGAGGAACTGACTGTTCGTTATCGAGTCCCACAAGGAATGGCCGGAACTTATTATCTGGAGTTGGCAAGTGAGGACGGCACAACAGGTGAATACGTATTCAGCATCCAAGGAACTGAATCTGCGTTACTCGCCGCCGCCGCGATTGACGTTGCAACAGACGACGCCGACAAACTAATTCCATTGCGAGACATTGACGATCTCTTCGCCGACGACAGCTTCATCTAGCGGTCTTGTGTCGATCGCCTCGATTTGAACCCAAGACAAACATGCATGTTGCGATCAGTGGCTTTTGTTCGACAACCTGCTCGCCGTCGTTCACCAAAGCGTTAACGCACACCCTGCAAGTCCGACGTGACCTCTGTCAGGCGGACAGACCAGTGACGATGTTCGTGCAAAGGCTCGAGCTTATTTTAGACTTGGCAATTTCAACGCCGCTACTGCTCTGTTCGCAAAAGAATTCAGTGCCACAAAGGAGCCAGCCTCTAAAACCGATTTATTGTTTGCTGCGATGGCATATAACCAAACGGGAGACATGGAAAAAGCCGAACAAGCCGTCAGCAAATCTCGTCAAATTAAGACATCAGAGCATCCTTGGCAGCAAGAGATCATTGACATTCTTGAAAAACAGGAATTCGCGAATATTCGTGAATCCGCGATCAAATCTGACGATCAGTAAAAGCTTGGCAGCGCATTGTAAAGCGAAGCAAGGCTCGGCAAATCGTCGCCTTCCATTCTGTGCGCGGACGAACTTCAGTAATCGACAAAAACTTGCGGGACTCGTACCTAGCCGCGTTCCGCGTTCACGACCTTTTCGACAAAAGGTGAAGTCATGGCACGCACCAGCGAGCTGTAGTTGAGCTGGAACGTTATCTCCGCGCCTATATTGTGACTGTCTTGGGCCGACGCCAGGATTAGATGGTCGCTACTGGCTCCGAGGACTTCGATCCCCGGAGGGGGTGCGAGACCGAACGGGTCCGTGTCCTGCTGGCCAATGGCAAGAATCAATTGTGAAATGTCGCCTCGATCCGTTTCAAGTGGCTTTTCTACAAAAGCCGACTGCGCCACCGTGCCCCATGGCTGTGATGGCTTGACTTTCGATTCAATCACTTCGGCACTGAGTGTGATCGCGTTGGTATGCAGGCCATCGATAGGTTTGCGCTGCAGGGGCTCGCGGCCAAGGAGAATCGATTCGCCCAATCGGAGATCATTGACTCGCCCAACGCTTGCACCGCCGAACGCCCACTGTAGATTCGCAGAATTCCCGCCAGATACGATTTCGACTGCGTGACCGCAATTGTCTTCGACCAAAGTTGCCAGCGCAGATAGTTGGGCCATGTTTTTTTCGTCGGGCGATACACCGCTACGACACGCGAGGTTGGTCCCGATGCCCTTGAAAGCAATATTGGGAAGTCGCAGCGTCTTACGCACGATGTCCACGAGGTCGCTGGGCATGATGCCTTCTCGCAGATCGCCAAGCTCGACCATGAGAATGACTCCGTGTAACTTCGTTGCCTCTTGTGCGGCTTGCGACAACTTTCTTATGACATTGAGTTCCGTGTTGAGGCTAACATCGGAGTGGGCTACAACGCGGGTAGCTTGGCTGAGCATCGGAGACCGAACTAACGTCATGGATGTGCGAATACTCGCTCGACGCATTGTTTCGATGTTTTCGATGCGCGAATCGCCAATTGAGCAAACGCCTGCGCGAAGTAAAGCTGCGGCGATTTCCGGTGAGCCGAGTGTCGCCTTGGTGACGCCTGTGACTGAGATGCCGCGACCTGTGAGACGTTCAACCAACATGCGTGCGTTGTGGAAGATCTTGTCAAGATCGATATTCAGTCGCGGCGCGGTCATTGTGTACCTGCAACGCGTTTCAATTCCGGGAATGCCAAGAGAACCATCTCCAGGAGTCGCTGCGGATCTCTAGTCAGAGCGTCTGTTGTGGGAACGCCGAGTTCGGCCTCATACCTGGTGATGGCCGCACTGACCTCAACATCGGTCATGTTTTCATGGTTAAGTGTCAGGCCGATGACCTTCGTATTCGCGAATAACTGGATGAGATTGATTTCGTCGGCTGGCGACGGCATCGCCATGTGTTCAAAGTCGCAGCGATTGACGCGCCGCGGTGCGTGCTGCAGCACAACGGCATCCGGACAACTGCCTCGGAGTATGAAGCTCGATGTCGAGTACGCCGGGTGGCTGAGCGCCCCTTGCCCTTCAATGACGATCACATCAGGGTTCTCCCCTTCGAACGCTTCGAGAATTGTCGCCTCTAGTTCGCCGGCACAGAATTGTGAGGGGATGGCATCGAGTGAAACTCCGTAGCGAGCTCCCTGGATCAATCCAGTCTGGCCTGTACCGACCAAAACTGTTTTCACACCACAATCGTTGAGGGCGCGAGCAAGGATGGTTGCCGTGGTGCGTTTCCCGATGGCACAGTCGGTGCCCAGCACGGCAATGCGGGGGCAGGCTACTTCTGCAATGCGACCACTGAACAGCCTCAAGTCTTTTTTGGCGCGGGGCTTGCGGACGTCCAGAATCCTGACGTTCTTTGCTGCGCTGGCAGCCGCGAATACCGGGTCATCGTTCAAGAACTCATGCAGACCATTCACGACATTCATCCCAAGATCGATGGCTTCCAACACGAGACCGCGTTCGTGGGATGACAACATGCCACTCGCCGGCGCCATCCCAAAGATGAAATAATCGGGCAGGTCACCGACCTGCGCAAGCGCATCAGCGAGATCACAGCAGATGGGTACGCCGTTCGGCCTCTCGCCGAGCACCGCGCCCGCATCAAGGCCTGCCTTCTGGCTATCGATCACCGAAACGATTCTGTACTTTTCCGAATGTCGGACCAGGCCATTGGCGGTCTTACCATCGATGGCGCCAAAATTCGCTTCGCAATAAACGACGGCAGTTGCCCTCCGACGCTGTTCGCTGGAATCGCGCGTCCGGCGTCTATCGACGACGGTAAGATGACGATTCACCTCGGGTGTACGCGGGTTCATCGCAATAGTGGAGTCGGACATGATCTCTCCTCGGCTTGGCTCAGAAGAGGCGAAAGGATCGTGTCGACCGACAGGGGTCGGGTGTGTGACGCCACCACTAAGTTGAATAGTTTGAATGAATAGGGGACGGATCGACGCTGGCTAACAAATGGACGGAAGTGCGCAATAAGCTGCACATCCTTGATGTTGGTCATTTGTTTAGCCTTGCCTGTGCTTTGGCCTTCCGCTCAGCGGCAAGGAGGATTTTTCTAGGTAGGTCCGCGAGATTCATTGCACACTGTGGATGAATGCCGCCTAGAGAATAGGATCTTTTGCCGCACCCTGGGCAAATCTTGCTGTTCGGATCTGAAATGATCGGAGTTGTTTTTTTTGCACTCATAATGGAGAGCCTGAACGACCATTCCTAGTCGAATCGCAGCTCATCTATATCCTTTCATCTATCGGGTAATTGGAGGACGCGTTGCAGATCCCAACCGGTTGTTGACCACGAGCAGGCCTTCCCTCGAGTAGTTGTTGGACCAAGCCTCTTACGGCTTGCGGGGTCCTACACAGAAGAGCCAAATCCGCGGTACGGATTGCGTCATCACGGCGAATACGCCGCAAGGCCTGACGCACAGCGGCGGCCCGAGACGGGCTCAAGCTCAGTTCGCGGATACCTAGCCCAACCAACAAACACGCAAAATCTGTATCTCCTGCCTGTTCGCCGCACACGCAGACAGGACACTGGAATCTTTTTGCCGCCTCCACAACTTGTTTGACCGCTCTCAGAACTGCTGGGTGCATGGCCGTACAATGGTCGGTGCCTTCGGACAAATCTCGGTCCGCCGCAAGCATGTATTGCGTCAGATCGTTTGTACCTATGGCCACGAAGTCAGCCAACGCAAGAATCTCGTCCAAAGCGTACAATGACGCCGGCGTTTCGATCATCGCCCCAATAGCTGGTCGTCGTAGTACGCCCAGTTGTTCGACCGCACTGTCGATGGCCGCGATGGCTTGGGCAAAGTCGTCGCTGCCAACAACCATCGGAAGAAGGATGCTCACGTCCGCCGATTGCGCAGCGCGTAGGACAGCTCGCACCTGGGTATCAAAGAGCTCCCGGTCGGCTAGCGAGAATCGCAATCCCCGCAGGTGAAGACTGTGATTGGTTTTCGGTCCTTCCAACAGAAACGGCGGCAGCTTATCACCGCCAAGGTCGAACGTACGGATGACCAGTGGCAGATCGCCCAGGCCACTGGTCATGTTGTCATACATCTCACACTGCATTTCGAAACTTGGACGCTCATGCGATTCGAGAAAGAGAAACTCGGTGCGAAACAAACCGGCTCCGGCGAGATTGTGTTCCGCGACGTGCGTTACTTCTTCAGGGAGCCCGATATTGGCGAGCAGTGAGATCTCAATTCCGTCTTGTGTAACACATGGTAGTTTCTCTTCGGCACTAATCGAAGTTGCGAGACGTTCATATTCTCGCTTTCGACCTAGGAAACTTTCCTCGTCCGAAAGTGAAGGTTCTATTGCTAAGCTTCCTGTCTCTCCATCGACGAGCAGCCGCATGCCCGGCTGAACTTGTGAAGTGACGTTGGCGATTCCCGTAATCGCGGGAATTCGCAACGAGCGAGCAATAATGGCCGTGTGGCTGGATGCCCCTCCGTGTTCCGATACGATCGCTACCACCCCCGACTTAGCGAGCTGGATTGCTTCTGACGGCAGTATTTCACGCGCAACGATAACAGATCCAGGTGGCAACGGCTCATCGGTCCAAGGTGTTGAGCTCGCCAAGTCCCGGGCCATCCGCTGTCCAACATCGCGCACGTCCTGTTCGCGTTGCCGAAAATACTCGCTGTCAATTTTTTGCAGGCGTTTGACGAAATCGCGAATCACGGCGTCAAGTGCCTGTTCCACGTTAACAAGCTTGCGCCCAATGTGTTGCTTGACTAGCGCAGCTATTTCGCTCGCCATTGCTGCATGTACCGACAGCAGTGCCGCAGAGTCGACGAGCCTCGGGTCGTTTAGGGCTGTCTGCTCAATCCGTTTCAAGTCGTTGCTAGATGTTTCCAGTGCGTCATCGAGCCGTTGATATTCTGTGACGACCTCCGAATGTGATATGGCGCGATGCGATAGTTCGATCCTACGTTTGATTTCGTAGTCGCAGACAACGGAGATTCCATCTGCATAACCTGGGGAAATGGGATTCCCTTCCAAATGTGTCATATAACTGGTTTCCTTGATTACTGACTGATCGCGAACCGCCTGTAGTTTGTTGAACGAGACGAGAGACTCCCAAGAAAACCGTTCTCTGACTTCGTCTGTTGGTCCTCTTTTTGGCTAGATCCAAGCGGTCGACGCTATCCGCGTGCAAAGAATAGCCAATCCGTGCATTGCTGGTCGACCAATTCGTTGTGATGGCTGACTGGCTCAACACGAACTTCCTCGAACACCGCTCGAAGCGCATCCGCAAACGGAGTGCTTTCCGCGTAGGACCACACGGCCAATATGCCGTCGGCCGCCAAATGACGTCGGGCGGCCTGTAAGCCAGGCACCGTGTAGAACGAAACGTTCTCCTCGTCCAACCGTTCATCTGGCGAGTGATCGACGTCGATTAAGATCAGATCGAACAGATCATCTGCGGGGCCGCGGAGTCGGCGAAAGACGTCGCCCGGTGTGATCACCAAACGCGGCTCGTCCCGCAGCTCGCACGAAAGCGGTATTAATTCCTTCTTTAGCCAACTGATCACTTGGGGCAGTAATTCCACCACCTCGACGCTCACGACCCGCTTCGACAGCAGCGCCTCGCTTGCCGTATAGCCCAATCCCAGTCCGCCTACCAAGATCTTCAGTTCTGCGCCGGCGTGCATTTCCATCGCCGTTCGCGTCAAGGCTCGCTCTGAATCGGTGTACAAGCTGCTCATCAAGAACTCGTGGTTCAAAGTAACTTCAGTGACAATTGTGCCAGGCTGGGAAAGCACTTCACGACGGCGGAGACACAAGATCCCCAACGGAGTCATCTCGTAAGAGAGAATCTCAAAGTTTGAGTCAGACATTCGCTGCGAAACTCCGGCGCCAACAGTGCAAATCAGTTGTACTCTGTTTTGTTTTTATTCTTCTTGTCATTTCTCTGTTTTCGTTTTTCCTTGGGGGTTAGTATTGCCTTCTTCTGCTTTTCCCTTTTTGATTTGTCCTTAGATCCTTTATCACCCATGTCTATCCTTCCGTTGATCAAGTTGAAGCATTGTGAGATTTCGTTTCCGGCCGGAGAGTATTCGTCTATTTGATTAGCTGCTTACCGCAGTTCACGCAGTACTTGCTTCTGTTCATCCGAGCCCTGGCATGAAGCTCTTCGCTGCATTGCTTCACAGGAATAGTGGCGTTGACAACCTTGGAGCAATTTGGACAGAAGCGTACAGGTGCGTCTGATCTTCGATGGTTAAAGTTGGGACACGGTGTAACGTTCATTTGTTTTCCTTTTGTGTGGTTCTTGAATCACTAACCCAGTCGCTACGAAACGTCCGTGCTGCCTTCGCCGAGAATCGGGCCGTCAAGGACTCGGCTTGAGAAGATCATCTGTGGCCATAGTTCCGCGATCTGCTCTACACACGCCGAACCCGCTTTTGCTCGTCAGTCTCCAAGACTCCAAACACGGCTTCGTAGCGTTCGACAGTTTGATGCAGTGCGTGCATTACGCGCTTGGCAGTGTGCCATCCAGTAACAACCCGACGCGTTACGGTAGCTTTTTGCGTTGTTTTCCCTGTCGGAAGCGATTTGAGTCCGAAATCCATGAGCAACTCCTCGGGCGTTCCCGACAAGCGACAAAAATTCGCATACTGGGCGGTTGAGTAGTTACCGTCGTCGACCTCAACGCGTGTACGCTCCGTGATCGCGGCCTCTGGATACTTGTCAGCCGACTCGTTCTGACCGACTGTTTGGACGCCGCCGTGCATTTCTGGTTTGTTCATTGTCTAGCTCTTCAGTTGTTGAAACCGATAGTTCCGTGGCCGCCGACACCGGGTTGGGAGTGCGAACGAAGAATCTCTGGGATTAGTGATGCGTAATATGCCGTGTTCAGACCAAGCCGTTCATCTTGACCGGGATCTCGATCCGAAACGTCTAATGCGGACGAGTGGATCCCAAGCAGCCACCATCGACCCATCTGCTCGCCATGCTTTTGTCGGCCGGGTAAACTGGCAATCACTGGCGACCCACTCATGCCGCGGTGCAGGCGAGCGTCAGTCAAGAAGTAAGGTTCGCCTTTAAACGGTTGTGCAAACGAGCTGGCAATGGTCGCGCTGCGTACGATCGGTAGGTTGTGTAGCGTGTCGTGAAATCCCAATGGGAAACCGACGATTAGCACGTTCTGTCCGAGCGGTATTCCTGCATCTTTGTTCAAGATATCGTCGCAACAGAATGTCGCGAGTACATGGTTGCTGAGTGCTTGCGGGTCGTTTATCAAAACAGCGGCCACGTCCGCGCTGTGGCCATGCGAAAGTTGACACCACTGCGGAATTCCATCCACATACAACGGAATCGACAATTCGGCCCGCTGTCGCAGGTCGGACACATCTGAATGCAGCGACAATTGAAGGCGATCCGGGCAATGGTCAATGACCTCGTTGATCACTACGTGGCGACATGTGACGAGATAAAGAAAGTCATCCTGCAAGTAAAAAAAACCAGTGGCATTGGTCAATGGGAGCCCGTTAGCGAAACTTTGGATTTTCGCCACACGGAGGAACGCTTTGTCGATGCCGTTCGTATCCATCATTTGTGTTCCGGGTTTGTGATTTCACTGCACGTCGTGCGCGCTGAAGCAGTAAGGTCCTTGAAGCAGATCGCAGTCAAAAACGACACCGTAGTCGCCCCGTGTTTGCGGGCCCTCTTTTCCAGCGAGGAATCGAAACATGTCTCCACAGACAATCCAGGCGAGCTGCTCCGCAGGACATTCGGATCCCACAGATTCTTGGTGCCCGCCAGGGGCCACCGATGAATTCCACCTCAAGCATCTGAATTATTTCACTCTCTCTCAGTTTCGTTTCTTCTTTTCAACGCGCAACTGATCAACGACACGTTTGATGCCGGGAACGCTGTTTACTGAATTAAGGATAGAGCGTCGTTCGTACTCGTAATCCATCGTCCCCGCGATAGTTACGTCACCATTCCGCACGGTCGCCTTTACTCGAGCGGAACTGATACCTTTGCGAGCCATTCTCTGAATTACGTTCTTGAGCAACGTTTTGTCGGGAATTTGGTGATTTAACATTTGGATCTTTCTTGAAGAAATGACAGACGTTCGCTGATTCGCTCAATACGCTCTTCCACACGCCTTAGCTCGTTCAGCACCATGACCAGACGATGGCCGGTGTCGTCGCCGGTTTCTACGGCCGCAAACACTCGGTCCCGTTTCGCAGTTAGCTGTGAGCACTTCAAGTGAAGTT
>JAGQPC010000676.1 GCA_020426925.1 Planctomycetales bacterium
CCAATTCCCGATTTCGGACCAATCGATAAACTGCCAATCCCGATTCCTGACATCGGACCGATCTACTAAGACCAAGTGCTTTTGAAAACCGCCAAACACGTGCGGATTGATGGGATGCATCCGAGACAGCGGCACTGCAGGATCACGATGATATGCCGTGCATCCCATTCATTCGCAAGCGCCTTACGAAGTGCCCATGGCAAGGCAGTGCTGTTTTGGGCTTCTCGCACTCTTGTGTCGACGGCGTTCCAGCGGTTTTGTGGATTTTGCCGGATCCAATGGCTCCAATAGCCTGGCAAGACCCGTTGCGGATCAGTCCTATACGGTAGTTGGGTGAAGAAATCGTAGTGGTATGCCAATGGCTCAACTCGATCAGCCTCGAGAGTGAGCGAGACATTTAACTTTGTCGGTTTGGCTGGACGCTGGAATACTGGAATCGATTTGGTTTGCTATGAACCTGCGCTAGGATGTTGAGTTTCAGGCCGCAGCGGTGCCTAGACTAGAGCTAATTCCGACCGATGCGAGTTCGATTCGTTTCTTTCTGCACGAGGTTGCATCAGTCGCTTTCTGTGGCGCCAAATTGGATCATTACCTCTGCGACTTGCTCCATTGGCTACGAGACAGAGAATTGTCCAACTTGTTCGCGCGTAAGTCCGTAAACCGCAACGCAACAGGAGAGTCATATTCATTGAACGATGTAACATGACGGCCGGTGTGCTTGCGCGTCGCAACGCGATTCAATTTCTTAGCATGAAAATCAACTTGCAAGTCACTTCTGTTTTCTGCCTTGATTTATGATCTGGACCGGTTACGTTACCATCTTGGCTACGAAAACATGCGATTAGAGTAACGCTAGCGAACCGAACCAACAACACAAACGATGATGCCCGTCTCGAGGAGAATTCTTCGAGCCGAGCACCATCGTTTTTTTTATGGCAAGCAATTTTGGTGAAATGTTAGTGAAGGCAACAATGATGAAACGAATAACCCCGCTGTTTATAGGATGTATCGCTTGCTGCGTCGGCTCGACCAGTTTTGCGGCAATTGTCGCCGACTCAAATGCAGATTGGTCAGCCGACGGAACTCAGGGTGCCAATGGCTGGACCTACGGCCTTTACAACGCCACGACAGATGCAAACGGCACGTACGATGCTGGCGATTTCGAAGCGTTTGACGGTACGACTTACATCTGGAATGGATCGAAGTGGGACGAAAACAACGCGGACGGTGATAACGTACCATGGACAGAAGTTGCCCAAGCGTCAGGTCACCCGAACGGAGACAACAACGGCGAAGTTCACTACGCAGTTCGCAGGTGGGAAGCAAGCGGAAGTGGTGCCGCAACCATCAACTACAACATTTCCAAAGCAAACGTGAATTGCGGTAACGGTACGACAGCTATTCTGTATCACAACGGCGCTGAAATCGGGTCGTCTACGATTGCGGGGGCAGACGGTGTTGGCGTGATGGCATCGGCGATGGCCAACATTTCGGCGGGAGACTTCATCGATCTCGCGTTGTCTCCACTAGGCGACGACGGTACGTTCGCCGATGGTTGCGATGGGTCGAACTTCGGATTCACAGTCGAACTTGCAGCCGAACCTGCATCGGGGCTTTGGGTCGATTTCAATTCAACGACGCAAGATGGTGGACCGCACCCACAAGCTGGATACGAGTCCTACGACGCTGGCCACGAAGTTCCCGCCGACTTTGTCAGGATGAACTACAACGCTTTCGGCGGATCAATTGGCGTTACACCAGCATGGCCGAACACCACTGACAACCGAGTCCAGCAAATGATCGACCGAGGTGCTGGCAACGACGCTCAATGGTTAGGTGCCGATATCGATCTGCTGACCGACTTCCTCGGAATTGATTCGCGGACGGGTAATGGCGGAAACGGCGACTGGGCACGCGACGGCGCGTCGGAACCAACGTACATGACGCTTACTTTAAGCGATTTGCCTGCGGGCGAATACAACTGGAAATCGTTCCATCACGACACCGAAAACGTTTGGGCGGACTTCCAGGTTGAAGTGTCGACGGACGGTGGTGCGACTTTCACGGCGGTTGGCGATTTTGAAATGTCCAGCACGTCGACCGGCGGAAATCCAGCCAATGCTGGGCTAATTACTGACGGTCCTGTATCCATGGTTACGACTACGTTTTCGGCGACGGGCGATGACGTTGTTTTGCGATTTGCCCCATTCGCAGACGGTGTTGATGCAAGTGCCGTTCATAAGCAAATATTCGGCATCAACGGATTCCAGCTGAATGTTGTTCCTGAGCCAGGTGCCAACCTATTGCTTGTCATGGGTTTTGTCGCGTTGCTTGGTGCTCGCCGACGTCGCTAGTCGGCAAACTGCAAGAAATCCATTCCGGGGCTGCCTTGAATTGCCAGTCCCGTTTTCTTGTTATCCCGTTACGTGCGAGAAAGCTCGCGAGGACAAACCAAAAAGCCCCGCCTCTTCCCACGCACGTAGGATACTCCACTGTTGAGGCTCTTGGCTTCCCATCCTTAGGCACGCAGCGGTTGCATCACCCGCCCGCAACTTCCAATCCACGTTCGAAGCAGCGGGGAATCCACCGACTGCACCTAATGTCGTAGTCAAGGTGATGTCACTTTTCAGTTTAGGCGACGCTTGTTACCTTCTCGCAGAGCAACTATGCGTCCACTCTTACGACTTCCGTGTGCACAGTGAGTGGGTCGAGTGTTTCCGGGTCAGCTCCGCATAGTGGCGTAATTTCGCAGAAGTGTGTGTTGATGGCGTAGATCGAATTGTCGTACCCACGAATCGTGGTTGGGACCGAAAACAGGTCACTCGTGATGTTCTTCATGAACGTTCCTTCCCGGAGATCCTCCGAAAGCTGCACGACGGCAATCTTGTTCTGGAAGTTTTGCATCACATACAACATTCGCCCATTCATGTACAATCCATCGCCGTTGACAAACAGCTTCTCTTCGCCGTGGATCGTGATCGGCGTTGAAGCGCCGCTTGTTGTATCAACGTGGTACAGTACTCCGCTGGCGACATTGACGACCACTAATTCGTTGCCGTCAAAATCACCGCTCACAAGACCGTTTGCGTTGAACCCCACACCTTCGCGGTTCATCTCGAAACCGGTTAATTCGATCGTTTCCCAATCACCAACGCGGGCGCCATTGTCGTCCAGAGGAATTTTGAAGAGAGTAGGATTGACGGAATCGGTTACGTAGAGGGCGTTTTTCGTCAGCAAAACGTCA
>JAGQPC010000677.1 GCA_020426925.1 Planctomycetales bacterium
TGTTCAGCCTCATCAACGGTGAGCCCGCGAACCTCGATTGATCCGATGAGCGGTAGTGTGACAGTTCCATTTTCACGCACCGGAATCGGAACGCCCCACGACGGTGGAATGGACGACGAATCCGGGAAGTTGACCGGCAGGACTTGAGTGCCTTTGGGCAGGACGTCGTAGACGTAAACCGCGAGGATATCGCCAGTATCAAGGCGGTAGTTCTTGGGTTTACCGGCCTTTAGCCAGGTTGGCGGAATCTGCACCAGGTCTTCTTTTGAATCGGCCAAAAGCTCATCTGGCAGCATGTGGACAGGCACGCCATTGGCTACGGGACTTGTGATTGCGGCGCATCCCATCGACATCAGAAGCAATGTCGCGCAGGCCAAACGCATGCTAATTCCGCAGGCTGTTGTCGCGCGTTGTCTTGCACCGACGTTTGACAATAGTTTTGGTTGCTCAACCATCTGATTATCTGTCTTCCGTGACAATGGTGGCGTAGGCGAACGACCTAATCGTAACGATCGCGTTATCTCGGTTTCCATGCACCGTGGTCGCTCGACGTGCGAACAGGTTCACTGTCGACGTTGCTGCCGCTGTCGAACGAATTGGTTTTCATCGAAGTCCCGTGTTCGACTGCAGGAATTTCGTCGTTTCGCCGATCTCCTAGGCGGAGGTCTTCCGGCAATTGAGTTTGAAAAGAGGCTTGTTCGAATCGAGATTGCCCACGCGGTGGTTCAACGGCAATGTCTCGAAACTGGGAACTAGCTGCAGTTGGCTCGGGCAATTGAGCAATCGTGTTGTCGTTCAAATCGACCGGAAATAGCTCCGGTTCGTTCTCAGTCATCCATGGCGGTCGTGGCGGCGCGTCGCCGATTTGGATCGGCGGTTGCGATGTTCGCGCTGGCACTGATCGGAAGACTTGATCACCAAAGAAATCGCTGTCGTCCGAGCCGCCATCCGCTTCGTCGAATGTGTCGAGCGCATCGTCGACTTCCGGTTGTCCTTCGAAGCTGGGGACTGAGATGATAGATTCGCCGCCGGACGAATCGCCGGCTTCCGGATTTTCGTTGACCAGGCCATCATTCAATGAAGGATCGACAACTGGTGGCACGTCAGGAAGCTTCTCATCGTCGACGAACGGATCCGAAGTGTCTGACGAGTCCTTCGATTTGTCTCGGCCAGGTGGCGGCAACGTCTCGACGTCTCGCCTTGCGTTGGCAGGCTCGGCAAGCGTTGGTTCATTCACGACTGGGAAGTTGTTTTCGGCGGAAGTGCTGCCGCTGTACCGTTCCCACGCCGCTTCGGCGGCCGCGTTGTAGCCCAACAGCATTGAGGATGGCAGTGTGGCGCGCTCGCGATAGCCTTTTTCTGCTGCGGTTTCCGCACCATGCGCGTAGCCGTTGTACCAATCTTGAATTGCGGCTCGCCCTCGCTGATTCTTGTAGCCCACTCGCCAGTATCGCCGCGGTGGAACTGCTGGAGGATCGGTTTTGCCTCCGGCGTGAACGTATTTCGTGAAGCCGTAAATGAAGCCGCTGATGTAGTCGGAAGAGTGGTTCTCGCCGCTGGTTGCGGCAAATTCGTGCCATTCATCACGTGCCCAGCGCGAGTACTGCTTGGACGCAAGCCGGCCATCGGTCACACGAGGGTATTCGTTTAGCTCGGAAAACAAAGTCCGCTTTGCGAGCTGCCATGGCGTGCATCCGGTGCTTATCGCCACCGCAACTACGACGCTCGCTAACCCAACCGAGCTTAAATTCCGTTTCGTCGAATGCATTGTTCACCCGATGCGGGCTCCTTTGGGAACTTTTACGCACCCCAAATGGAGCGTTGAGTCAAAAGAAATCAATCGCGGGCGGAGAGTATCAATTGAGATTTGGTGCGTCCATAGAGAAACTTGAGCCTTAATCAAACTAATTTGTCATTTTTGTAAATTCCATTTTACACCAGTTTGGGAAGAGTAGGAGATTTTGGAATTATTTTTCACAATCGCTTGCAATGACAGCATTCATGGTTATTCTGATTCCTAAATCCCAGGAGATCTGGGGTGAATGGTAGTTAAGTAAACAAAAAATCACTTTGTTGTTGCATCCGAGAGGGAGGAACGCTAATGACTCGCTGGGGAAAACTTGGCCTAACGTTGTGCGCTTTGGCACTTTTCAGCGTCGGAAACATCGCGAACGCGGACATTACCATTGAGGTATTTCCGGCATTTGCACCAAACGGACAGGGAACTACTTCTGCTCCGCCGTCGCCAAACTGGAACGCTTATGTAGCTAACGCACTAGCCGGTATCGAAGCCGGTGGCGTAAACACAGGGACAGGACCACGGGACGCAAACCCGTCGTACTACGAAACAGTATCAGGCGTTATCCCCCCCAGCGAGCTCATCTATACCGAGTTCAACTCTTGGAGAGGAACAGCTGCAAACAATCCAGCATTCACCGGGAATGCTGCGGTGACAGGCGAATACGGAAACCGAATTCACTTCGGTACAAGAATTACCGCAACGCCTGGCATGGAATTCTCACTGTCGGACGTCAGCTGGTCGCTCGATAGTGACGACGATACCGACTATTTTGACCAATCGGGCAGCTTGGCGGGAGCACCGTATTCAAGTACTCGGATTGGCATCAACTACGTAGACGGAATCAAAGGGAACGGCGACGACATCGTCATCAATAGCGGACCTGGAACGCAATTGGTGAATGAGTTGCTATACGTTGGAATCGGCGACGGTTTTCCATCGGAAAACATTGCGGCTCCGACTGATCAGGACGACATTAACTTGACATTGGGCGCAATTTACGCAGGATGCAACGGTTGTGAGGTGATGCTAACTGGCTCGTACACAGTCGGAGACACGACTGGATCCGGGAAAGTTACGATTTTCATCCCAGAACCATCGACAATGGCACTCAGCACCTTCGGGGTACTGGCCTGCTTCGCGGCTTTCCGCAAGCGTCGATAGGGTCTAGTCAAGAAAATAGACTGGGGAAACTTTGAGTTTCCCCAACAATTAGCTTGCACGCTCTGAAGCGTGTAACTAGACTGAGAAACACAAACAAAAACCAAACCGGCGTAGAAGCCGGTAGATTGACATCTCGGAGAATCTGTCGATGAAGACTTCGAACCGCAAAAGGGTCATCACAAGCATCGCCGCTGTAGCGATTGTTCTTGGGATCGGCGTTCCCATGTCGAGCTTGCTGGTTGCTGGTTCACAACCCGTTGATCAAACGATCGAGGTTGTAGAAGCAACAGAAGTGGCATCGGAAGACGGCGTATCCGCTTTGATGGCCGCTGACGCAGTTGGCCGAGCACGTGGTTGCTCGTTCGGGTTGCGTCGCCCAGCTAGTGCCTTTGTGCCCTAAACTGATTGCGGGTGGGGAAGTGTAAATAGAGAAATCAAGGCCGCATAACTTGCGGCCTTTTTTCATGCGCTCCACTGAACCGCAGGTCTTATTTCTTCTATTCCGGCGCTACCGTGATCAATTCGTCCGACACGGATTCGATCTGAGCGGCAGTGATCGTCGCCTGTTCTTCCGCGAATGCGATCAGCAACGCTAAATCGCACAGACGATTGATCTTCCTCGGAACGCCGTGCGAAATGGCGTGAATCGCACCAATTGCTTCTTGATCGAATACCGACGAACTACCTCCAGCTTGTTGAATCCGATGCTGAATGTAGCTGGAAGTTTCATCTTCGCTGAACGGGCGCAGTAAGCATTTCACGGCCATTCTTTCTTCCAGGCCGGGGTGCCTTTCCAAAACGGGAAGCAAATTTGGCTGACCTGACAGAATCAACGTCAGGCATGGTTTTCCTTCGTACTCGAAATTCAGCAGCAGTCGCAGCGTATCCAGCGTCCTTTCGCTTGCCAGCAGATGGGCTTCGTCAACGATCAGCATCGCGCGACGTCCGGCTTTTGCGTTTTCTTGCAGTGTTGACTGGATAGTACGAATGCTCTCATCGACTGTTCTGGATCTAGGGGTTTGGCTGCCGGCAAGCTCGTCCGCGATAAACGACAAGAGCTGATCGGTTGGCATTTTAGGAAACACAAGATTGACTCGGGGTGCAACGGGTGCTGGCAGATGTTGCAGCAGTGATTGCAGGACTAATGTCTTTCCGAGCCCGGGAGCGCCAGTCAAAAGTGCTCCGCCCGTGCTACTTTCCACCGCATATCGCAGCTTCAACAACGCGCCCTGGTGGGTATCGCTTGGGTAATAGAACTGCGAGTTTGCCGTGTTTTCGAACGGCTTTTCAGAAACGTTCCAGTATTCTTCGTACATCGGTATCTTCCGGGGAGTTCAGTGGCCATCGCGTAATCGGACGATTAAGCGGCTCTCGCAAAATTCTCAATCAACCCAAGAACCGGTGTTCCCCGGCGTTTCAAGCGGTTCACAAGATCGTCAATTTCTGCCTGTGGCCGTCGATTGTCCCGAACGATCACGATGCCCAATTGTTCGACGACCGTCGGATGGTCCCAAATCTGCGATCCAGGACCGGCATCGATCATGACAACATCAAACTCGCCGCATAGCTCGGCGAGCACATCTTTCATGTTTGCGATGATTTCTTGGTCGACGAAATCGACGTCGCCATCAACCAGCGGCAGCATAGAAAACCCGTCGC
>JAGQPC010000678.1 GCA_020426925.1 Planctomycetales bacterium
CGCCGAGATTGCCTTTGAGCAATTCAGCTCGCAGCACGCCGCTTCCTTTGGTGACTATGACTTCGCCGGGCAGCAGTCCTGCGATCATTTCCGTGGTGTCACCAATACTGACGCCTGGGCGCACTGACCTTGTGTGAAACACCTTGTAGGGACTTGTGAAATAGTCCTTGTCTCGTACGAAGACAACGTGACAACAGCCTTCCCAATGAACCGCCGTATTTGGAACGATGATCGCGTTATCCTCGATTCGCAGAACGATTTCACCGGACCCGAACGTCTCATTTCGCAGATGCCCGTCTTCATTGGTCAACTCTCCGCGAACCTTGATGGTTCGTGTGTTTGCATCCACGTCCGTGCTAATCCATGTAAGCTTTCCCGTGTGCACATGATTGTCTCCGTCCGGGCGAAATGCGATTTCTTGGCCGACAGCAACACGTCTGGCTTCTTCGAGTGGCACGCTGAGTACCAGCCACATGACGCTTGTGTCGGCGATCGTGAAGAGCATTCGATTGGTGGTAGCAACTTCACCAGCTACAACGTCGCGAATTACAACGACACCGTCGCGCGGTGCAACTACGGGTACTAGGTTGGCTGTCGTACGGCCAGCATCGAGGTCCTTTACGATGGTCTGAGGCAGACCAAGAAAACGGAGGTGTTGAGTCAGCTCAGCATCATTCCTGTGAAACACCTCTTCCAAAGAAAGCGGCAGCCCCAGGTTTTGTAATGATTGCACGGTTTTGCGCACGGCCGCCTCCGCTTCGGCGCGAGCGGCTTCGGCTTCTAGAAGCCGTTTTCCGGCTACAACATTTTCAAGTCCGTCGAGACGCTTAACCGTCTTGTCGTGTAGTCGAAGCTGTGCCGCCGCTTGCAATAGGTCTGCTTTGATGCGCCCGACTTCGGCCGCGTCAACAAGTGCCAGAACATCACCTCGTTGCACGTGATCGCCGACTTTGTTTCGAACTTGCCAAACGGTTCCCGGTGAGCGAGCGGCAAGTCGAGCAACACGGGTCGGGTCGTACACAATCTCGCCCGTGGCCGACACCGATTCGACTATTCGCCCGCGATCAACAAGATTGATGTCGATCCCTGCTTTGTCGACTGCTTCCGTAGAAGGAAACTGGATGCGCCGCAAATGCATCTTGCAGCCAGGGTCATTCTTCGTGCGTGGCCGAACGGCGATTGCTCGCGCTGCGCGGTCGTAATCCGCCTGCGTGATTTCTGGAATTTCATCAAGCTGCGCGGTCGCCGGATGATGGAGGACACACTCGTGAATGCCATGCTCTTTGCACCAACCGAACAACTCTCCCTTCGGCATCAGATCAGCGTTGCAGGCGATGCAATCCGCCTCCGGAACACCGTGCTCTTCGCACCACAAGACACCAGATTCGGCTTGTTGGCCAGTCAGCTCTGAGAACTTGGGCACCTTCCATCCATAGTGATGACCGAAATACCCCACAGCCGCTAGCAATCCCATCACGACGAAGGTCGGTATCGCATGTTTCGTTCGATGCAGAATCGAAGTTCCACGTCGTCGAGCAGCGACGTTCGCACTAGCTTCCAACGGATCCGTGTCGCCAGAAGGAGCTTGCTCACGGGTTTGGTTGGCTGGGGTTTTTTCAATATTCGTACTCATTTGACTGCCTCGGCGCCCGCATCCGCAGGCAAGAACAACACGATTGTGGACTCAGAATGGACTGGCGAATTGCACGTGAGGCGACGCAAAGTTAGTTGGCGCTGAAAACCAACGCCGAGCATTACGTCTTTACAGCTCGGATTCGAAAACTCCGAGCAACGCGGCTAGAAATCCCGCTTAGATGAGAAAAGTGCACGTAAGCGCGCACACGTCTCTGCCAGTAGAAAACGGCGGGAAGCTGTGTGGTGACTCGAAGGCGATGCATGAATGCACCGAGCACCTTGGCCCCAAGAAGGCAAGATCAGTGATGAGCCAATTGACCGAGAGCGGTGCGGCAGATTCAAAATCAACGGTGCGTACCTCGCCGTCTACAACAGCGCCTTGGCATAGACAATCAGGAGCATGATCAGCGGGTTCACCATCTTGCGACTGACTGTGGGAACACCCACAACCGGTTTCGCAAATCGCAGACGTGGAGCCCGACACATGGCCCATACAGAAGTATGGGCATGCCAGCACGACGGCAATTATTAGGTGTGCAATCCGCAAATGGTTCATTACTCAGTCCTAGGTTCCAGCCTCCTAAATTGTCTGTCGGTGGAGCATGGCAGTCAAGATAAGTCTTTTGTGACGTCTTTTCCGCTAATTATTGGGACCCGTAGGCTTTGTACGACGGTGATTGGCACGCGGTTCACGGATGCAAGCCCAGATACGAACGATTGTGCGGATTGCACGACTTGTTGCGGCGGAACTATCCAAACCAACGTTGTCACCGTGCAATCCCGATGATTGAGAAATAACGGCTCATTGAGAGCAGAGCGTGAATCGCTTGTGGAAACCTAATCGGAACACGTGTCGTGTCCTTTCGCCGACCCATCTTGATTGCCTTGCTTTTACCGCTGTTGCTACAGTCGGTGATTCCGTGCTGTCTTTGCGTTATTGCGTCGACATCGAATGGTCTTACGAGTGGTCAAGCGCTGTGTGCATGTAGCCAGTGCCCAACGTCAACAAGCAATCATTCTTCAATGCCGACAAATCGCGACTCCGAAGAGTCGTCATGTCCGTTCTGTCTGGGCGCAGTTGCTGACACATCGCAAACCATGTTGCAAGTGGGTTCCCCTTCCGAAGCGTTACCGGTCCGATTCAATGTGATTGGCGGTTCAGGGCATTTTTGCGGGAACCATACATGCTGTAACGCGAAATCGCTGCATTTGCGACCCAGTGAATTCGGAATGCGTCTGCTGATTTAGTCTTCGTTCTTATCCAGCAGTCAGCTTTGAAGAACGTCACTCTCTTGCGTAAGGCGCAGCCATGAAGACCGCCACTAACCTCATAAATGTCGGGTTGTTGCTACTATTTGCCATATCCACCGGCTGCGTATCCACCGGCGACCGTACACACCATCCGTCACTCGAATCCTCTGCGCTTTCAAGGGACGGTGATGTTCCTTCTCCGGCAACGAAATCCGTCATCGCCAATGAATACGAAGAGGCCGCAGCCCGATCGCCGATCATGCAAGTCGCATATCAACCAGGGGATGACATTGAGCTACAAGGAGCACCTGAATACGGAACGCCTGAAGTTCCTGGTTTCATCGGTGAATCGATCGACGACGGTCTGACATTAGAGTCACTCGAACAACTGGCGCTCCAGAACAATCCTTCTATTCGGCAAGCAAGTGCGGCCGCAAGCCGGGCTGCCGAAATCAGAACGCAAGTCGGCCTCAAACCGAATCCGAGCATCGGTTACTTCGGAGAGGAGATCGGTAACGATAGCGCCGCTGGTCTTCATGGAGCGTTCTTATCGCAGACGTTCGTGCGAGGGGACAAGTTGGCTTGGAACCGAACGGTGATTGGGCACGACGTTCAGGCTGCGCGTTGGCAAGCTGAAGTCCAGCGATTTCGAGTGCGCAACGATATCCGCATTCAGTTCTATGAGGCACTTGGGGCACAGAAGCGACTTGAGATCGCTCGACAGTTTCGCGTCGTAGCTGAAAAGGGAGTTGAGATTTCCGAAGAGCTCGTACGTGTAAAAGAGGGAGCGCGTCCCGATGTATTACAATCTGAAGTGCAGCTCAGCGAGGTGGAGCTGGCAATCCAACAAGCTGAGTATGAATTCACGGCTGCCTGGAACGAACTTGTCGCGGTTGCCGGAACGCCTGAGCTGGCACCGACAGCTCTTATCGGAGACCTCGCTGGTCCAACGAGCGACCGCGATATCGAAGGCACATACGCTCAATTGGTTGCAGAGAGCCCCGTGTTGGCGGCAGCCTGTGCGAAAGTACGTCGGGCTCGTGCAAATCTTCAGCGACAACGTGCTCAACCAATTCCAAACCTGAATGCTCAGATTGGAGCCGGGTATGACGACGGCACCGGCGATGAGTTTGCGAACGTTCAGCTAAGCGTGCCGATTCCCGTTCACAATGCCAATCAGGGAAACATTCGAGCTGCCTATGCTGAATACTGTGCGGCGACACAAAACGTGAACAGACTGAAGATGCAAATGCGTCGCGATCTGGCTCAAGCGATGAGAGGATTCCAGGTCGCCCAGGCTTCCGTCCGGCAGTATGAAACATCGATACTCCCAAAAGTCGGAGAGACTCTCGAGCTAATGCAAAAAGCTCAAGAGGCAGGTGAGTTCGATTTCCTTCGAGTCCTAATTGCAAGACGAGCTTATTTCGATGCGAACCTCAAGTACGTCGTCGCGAAAACGCAATTGGCACAAGCGAACGCAAAGATTGACGGATTGTTACTCACAGGTGGGCTCGACCAAGTCGTCAGCTACGACGGCACCGATGAATTACGCGGTGCGGCGTTAAGCGGGCAGTAGGTGAATCGGTATTCCGTTCTAGAATCCCCGAAGCTCGGCGCTGGCGAACGGGCAGTCGTATTCACGCTGATAGTCTCGGGGCAGGTGGCTGTCAACTTGATAAGGATTCCGGTCACAGAAGTAGGAACTTTTTGGCCTGTCATCGTGCAGTGAGCGCGGCGGTTGCACTGCATGAGGACACCATCCGCCAAGTGTGTCGGGGCTAGGATAGTCGCCCAGATGTGCGTCTTGTCTGTCCAGCGGGTATGAGAAACTATCGTCTGGTGATGTCCATTGTCGATTGGCAAAATCATCGCGGTTTCTCGATTCCGGATAGTAGTCGTTGTCGGAATGACGAGGAAACGTCTCGGGAGCCGTCGGTGAAAATGGCCTCACACCGGACGCTTCTGCACGTGGGCTCGAAAGCTCAGGTCTACGGTCGGCCGGATCACTCCAATTGCGTTCAGGTGCCTGCCGCTGATTGTCTCTCGTTGATGAACTAGGTGAGCGTCCCGGCGCTGGCGCATTGTCGAGCGTTTCGAACGGCGGGGGCGAGTCGATCACTCTGTTGGATGGCCCTTGAGCTTCATTTCGTTGAGTCGCCGCGTGGTCGCGTCCGTCGTGACCTTCGTGCGCTTGTGATTGAGGCAACGTTGTTGCGGCTGCCATCAGCCCCGCTCCCAGCAAACACGTCGTTACTAACTTCGTCATCGATTGCTCCTTGCAAGAGTGGGCCGTTCAAACCAACGGCCCAGTGAATAGAGTACGCACATCAAAGGAAGAACCTTGACGCGCGTCCTACGGCGTACTTGGACTAGTGACCGAGTCCGAAGTGAAGTGGGCCGATGTCAAAGTGGAGAGCGGAATGCCCGTGATGCGTTCCGCGACGTCCGCCGTATGCTCCGTGACCGTAGCCACCACCATAGTCACGAAACCCGCGGGCATAGCCATG
>JAGQPC010000679.1 GCA_020426925.1 Planctomycetales bacterium
CTGCTACCAACAACTGGAACTGTCCGGCCATTGCAATTTTGCGGCGACACTGTCGAAAGTCACCGACACTGGAATCATCGTGACAGCTGCTTGGGGCCAAGAGATTCCGCTGATTCACGACGGTGCGATCTTGATGAAAATTTCGGTGCGAAATGGGCGTGTGCAATTCCTGTCGGAATTAGCTCCTGTCGAAGTGGAAGAAACACCATTTTTTGATCGTGTGATCCATTGGAAAGCCAATCAGTCGCTGACCGGCAGCCCGCTGTTCATTCGCAAAAAGCTCCATCGGCGAGGAATCGCGATGCACTCGCGCACGAAACTGAGTTACGATCTAGCCGGTCGCTACGACCGATTCATGGCCACCGTCGCACTCGCACCTGAAATGCGCGAGCTAGGTAACGCTGCAATTCAAGTCATTGGCGATGAACAGGTGCTGTTTGAAAAGGCGGAACTCGCCGGTGACGAAGTACTCGATATCGATATTGAAGTAAGTGATTTTCAGGTCCTAACGCTTGTCACTGATTTCGGTGAAGGACAAGATGTCGGCGACCGCGTCCACTGGGGCGATGCTCGAATTGTTCGTCAAGCAAAGTAGCGATAGGAACAGCCAAAACCAGAGACAGCTACAACATTGCGACCTCGACGAGCAACGCCCTTTCCGCAGGCCAATCCAACGGGCTAACTCGCCTGCTTGGTTTTAAAATCCAATCTCAGTTCCGCAAAAGCGCGCTGGGGTCTGATAATTCCAGCACGCCTGGACTGACGGTGTCTTCTCGAGTTTTTTCTGGCTTCAACGCTTCGTCGCTGTCGGCAACGAGAGCGTACACATCTCGCATCATGCGAAATGTTGTGTGATAGGATGCTTCGTTGCCGTTCTTGGCAGCTGCGAATTCAAGCCCGTTTTGAACCATAAAAGTCAACAGACTAAGCAGATCACTGCCGTCTCGCTCCAGGTCGAATCGCAATCGCCCATCAAACGCGGCTGCGTTCCCTGTGCTTTCTAGACGAAAAACTTGCGAATCAAGCGATTTCAAAAATGTCTGCGCATCGCGGTACTCAGTGTACGATCTATTAGCGTTTTCAAAGATTCGGTCGCGAGTATAGTACGCCCTGAAGGCTTGCCATAGATTGCTTAGCGCGCTATTAAGTCGCGCGAAGTCTTTTTCGTATAATTGGTTTCGATCGCGAGCAAATTCCGCTAGATCTTCGCGAGCGTTTACGAGCAATTCGCGGGCTGTGTCAAATTCTGACTTCCGCAGCCCTGATGGCCACCAGCTCAGATCGAATGCCTCGCCAAGTTCTGCGTTGAACTCGAAGTTCTGCCCGCCACTGCGAAGTTGCCGAAATTGCAAACCGGCAATAACGTTTGGATCGAGCGGCAGCTTTGCGCGCAACTCGTCATTTCGCTGATTGCTTCGAAATTGAAGATCGTAGGTTAATAGCGTTCCGTCCAATCGCCTCAATAGAAAATTCAACGCGGAGCCGCTCTCGATCGCTCCGGGTCCGGTTAGCTCCGGTAAATAAGCCAACTGCTGCCACCTCTGCGAATTGGCGTACTTGACTCGATCAATCTGCGAAATGTACTGTTTCAGCATTTCTGCTCGCTTGATTTCTTTCCTCGTATAGTAGCTGCGAACGCGATCGAGTGAATTGCGAATTTGGATGGCGTCTGTCTCTGCAGCATTTCTCGCGGCCTCGGATCGATTGCGTTCGGCTTCGCTGTGCAAATAGTCAGCATGCGCAAATATCTGAGCCGCCGCGACCTGGACTGGAGCATACCAATACTGGTAGACCGGCGACTGCCGATATCGCGAGCTACTGTAAAACTGCGCGGCCGCAGTCGATGCGAACGTCAAAGCAACAACGATGGCGATGGCTGTTTTGCGTTTGTTCAGTTTCATGGCGTTACTCGAAATGCTTGCGGTGAAAGTTCACGAAGCCGTTGGACGGACGTCACGCTGCACCGATCTGCGGCGATATCGTCTCCGTCTGGCGAAAATGTTGGGTGAGAATAGATACCGATAACTTTTCCGTCATTCAGCACTGGGCTGCCACGCCAATCGAGTTCGGCGTGCGCCTTCGCTGTTTTGACAAAGAGCTGCGAAGGAGCACCTGGACTTTTGTCGATGCGCATGGAGCCGTCCAAGTGACCTTGTAGCGTGGCGAGTTCCGCACCGTCCGCGGGCCGAAAGAAACGATTGCTTGAGTCAACAACGTTCATGGGCACGCCGCTGATTTCCACGGAATCGTTATTGCGAAGGTCGGACAGTTCCAGCCAATCGTCCAGTTTTTCAGAAATGGTAAGGACGGCGACATCGTAATACGTCATGTTTTCCATCACTAGAAAGCGGGCCCGCTCAAGTTCTCGCATGCGAGCAATGAGTGCATCGACGTTGTCGGTAGCGGCTTCGATCTGACTGTTGAGTTGCTGTTGTTCTTGTCCGATCGATTGCATTTCACTGAACAACGCATCGAATTTCGGATGAGTCTTCGTGTCGGCAACACGCATGGCATGCTTTCGGCCGTCCACGCCGAATGCTATCGTCACCGGATAGTCCGCTTTGATCGTTTCTATCACTTTGGCGACAGAAGCGGATGTCACCAATTCATTTGCAGACACCGCCCAAGCTGTGCCAACTCGATGACGGACCGTCTGATCTTCGTCACTCGCAACTAACGTAAAAATCGAATCGGCAATGCTGACCGGCGACGCGGCTTGTTCGTTGGCCGCAGTTGAATTCGAATCATTCGTTTGTGTAGGGTCGTCAGAAGAACTGATGGTTCCTGAATCATCTGACGAGTCGTCGTTCGAGCCACCATCGTCCGACGTCGTTGTCCCTTCCGAAGAATTCTGCGCTGTCGGATCAGACGACAACATCGGCGAGATTCTTGGGTAGGCGAAGATTGTGGCGATCACAATCACCGCTCCGACCACCATCCCAGCGATTCCTTTATTGGCAGTGGATGCGGGCCGCGTTGCTCCAGCCGGACGAAGAGAAACAGTCGGTGTTTCCTCGACATCATGTGCTTGCCGAACGCTTGGTTGAATCATCGTGGCGCCAGCAGCGGGTGATACTCCGTCAACACCGCGTAGAAGTTGCGACGCTCGAACGGCAAACGTGCCCAAGTAAACCGTGTCGTTTGTTGACAGCGGTGATTTCTTGATTCGATTCTGAGGATCACCGATTGCCGTACCGTTGCTGGAGCCCAAATCTTCGATGATGATCGAGTTGCCATCGACCTTGATCTGAGCATGGTGGCCAGACACCGTGGAATTTGGGAAAACGACATCGTTGTCGTCCGCTCGACCGATTCGAATGATCTGCACTAAATTCGCGCCGATTCTCGACCAGTCGAATTTCGTTTTTCGCCCCAGCGTCAGACTGTCGCGAACAGTGACCTTTGTCGGGCTGCTGATTTGCGTGCCGTTCACGAACGTGCCGTTTGTCGACTGCAGGTCCTCGACAATGTACGCATCGCCGGCGGCCGTGATGACACAATGTTCTGCCGAGACCGTCGCTTCACTGACGACGACATCACAACTCGGATCACTTCCCACTTTCCAAGTGATCTTCGATTCCATCATCGTTCTCGGCCGACTGCTCGATTCGATCATGGTCCTCGGGCGCACGTTCAGCTTCTCGCCGCACTTTGAACATGTCGAGTCAGAGTTCGCGTTCTTCGTTCCGCAGGTTGGGCAAATGCATTCCATCGATTGAGTTCTCAAATGCAATTGAGTTGTTTTGGGCTGTCAAACTGTTCTAGTGGCCCGGCGTTGACGCGATCGGCTTTTCAGTTTTTGAGTCCATGATTCGGTAATGAACTGGACGGTTCACAAGGTGTTCGTGCAGCAAATTCATCGTGCTCATTTCATCAATCGTGCGTTGAAGTCGCGGTCGCGTTGCATTTCGCAGAGTTCTGAGCTGTCGCCCCCGTGTCGTGAGTTGCCGATCATAGCCCGATATTTCGTTAGCGAGTTGGGCACGTACTGGCAGGCTCGCGGACTGCATTTTGCCTGCGCATACTTTGATGGCGCGCTGCAATTCTGCTATTGAGTCCTTTAGATTGCTTTCTTTTTTCTGCAAGTCGTATAGCGTCTGTTCCGACGCTTGCAGCCGGTCAGATACGTCCGCCACGGTCAGCTTCTTGTCGTCTTGAGATACACTTACGAGTATCCCATATTTCTCCTCCTGCTTGCGCAACCCAATGCGCACTTCTGCATCACCAATCTGATAGATCAGGTCTATTCCGATCGTTGCTCGTTGGTGCGATATCTGCTTTATCGACGAGCCACTCAGCGAAGTTACTTCCAGATAGGCGAGATCCGGTTCATATTTCGTTAAATCTACCGTATCGGGCAGTGGAGTAAACAGCATGGCAGTCTTTTGGACTACAAGCGGCTGTAGGTTTCGAATTGGCATTGGGAGAGGGGAACGACTTCTCGGCTCTAGCGGAGCGAGCGACGCCGCTGGACGTGGAATTCGCCTTACGTATTCTTTTAACGCGATCGTCTTTTTCAATTGTTCGTCCGCCTTCACGGTAAACGGTATCGACTGACCTTCGTACTTGCGTCCCGCAACAGCGATTCGATGTTCACCGATTTCCAGCTCCATTCCAGACTGCAGCGCAGATGGTGTGACAGTTTCTCCATCCAACGTAAGATGAAAACTGCTACTGTCCGTGGGGAGGTTACTTGGCGTGATATCGAAAATGACGCTGCCAGTCTTTTTCTGAAACGTTAGCGTAACGCGTCGCTCCTTCCCTGAGGCAATTGTGAACTTCTGGTTGAGCTGGCGATAATTCTCGCTGTTGATCTCTAATTCGTATTCGCCAACGTCCAGTTCGCGCGTCGCGTCAAGGAAATCCGCGTCTTGCTTTTTTCCGTCCAACAATATGTCAAGGTTGGCTTCATCAATCGGTTCTCGAAACGAAAACGAAACGCTGCCACGCAGTTTTCGCAGCGTCGCATACACCGGAGAGTTCGCACCTCGCTTCACGCTCACGACCTGCTGGTACGTTGAGTGATCGTTGCTCTTGATCCGAATGACGTGGTTTCCGGCCTGAGCGTTGTGAACTTGGTCCGGCGAAACACTCACTCCATCCACTTCGACTGAAAAAGAAATGCCCGCAGGTTCGACGTGAAAAGTGACCGAACCGGGCTTGTTCCAGAAAGACCAGCCGACGCCTCCTCCAATCGCAACCGTTCCAACCAGCAAACAACTAACCAACACGGCGATCCAGCCTCGACGAGCCGGCATATTTTCGGCCGCCGCTACTTTTGTGCGCTGGCTTGGTCGGACCATCCGAGTTCGGTCAGTCGGCGCGGTCTCAACGATCTGCGTCGCAGCGGCCGGTTCGATGATCGTTTTCTTGCGAACTTTTGGTTGCGGCAGTTGGACCGGTTGGCCTGCCAAGAAGTGTTCGAGCGCGTTTGCGAAATCGGTCATCGATTCGAACCGATCCTCCGTCGCCTTTTGCATCGCCGAATGACAAATAGAAGCGAGTTCCGGCGGCACGCTGTCGTTCAGCTCTTTGATCGGTTTCGGCTCGTTGGTCAGCAATTGCGATAGAACCGCAACCGAGTCGCCGACAAAAGGTGGCTGCCCGACCAGCAACTCGTACATCATGGCTCCCAAGCTGTAGACGTCGCACTGAGGCCCCATCTTCTTGGTTTCACCTCGCGCTTGTTCCGGAGGCATGTAGCTGAGCGTGCCCATGACTAGGCCGGTTTGCGTCGCGGAGCTGTGACCTTCTCGAGCCATCCGAGCCAAACCGAAATCCATAATGATTGGTTCGCCATCCGGCTTAATCCGAATGTTGGCCGGTTTCAGATCGCGGTGGATTACTTTGCGCTGGTGCGCGAATTCCAGCGTCCGCGCGAGCGCCAAGATCAACTTTGCCACTTGCTCGGGCGAATAGGGTTGTTTCGCGATGATGTCGCAAAGGTCGGACCCTTCAACATACTCCAGCGCTAAATAGTGGTAGCCTTCAAACTCTCCGATGTCGTGGATCGTGCAAATGTTGGGGTGATTGAGAGCTGCGGCTGCTCGAGCTTCCGTTTGAAAGCGACGCAAAATGTCTGGGTCGGCAGTCAGATGACGATGAGGCACCTTCAATGCGACCATTCGATCAAGCTTTGGGTCGTGAGCAAGGTACACCGCTCCCATGCCGCCACTACCAATGTTGCGAACGACTTGATACTTACCAAACCGCTCCGGAATATCGGGTGACTTGTTCGCGTAGGTACTCTTGTTCGAAGGTGCCACCGTTTCGATCGTTTCGGGCGATGGCTTAAAATCAGTAGCGCGTTCAACCTGGGTGGCTCGGCGCGACTTGTCGGATTCTGAATCTGTTTTCTCGGCCTGAGGTTGCTTGGCAGTCAATCGGCGGATCACTTCCGACGCCTGCATGGGAAATCTTTTTTTGATTTCGCTGGCAGTGACCTTCTTGCCGGCTCGCTGGGCCGCTTTGCACTCTGTGATTATTAGGTCCACTGAAACGCTGTCGGCGTCGATGAGCTCCGACAGTTTATTGACGTAGGACTCGATGCGAACGTGGCTGCCATTTGCCCAGCGATGACCAAGATCGACTTTGATCAGCTCTTCCACTGTTGCTAGACGCACGTCGTCGTCGAGCTTAGACAAGCGCGACGAGTACCGAACGAGCGCGTCTTTCGTCCACTTACGATTGAATTCGCTGACGAACGCAACCAGCTTGTCGCGTTTCGGCTCGTCGATCCTGAGTTTCGCGATGCTCTCAAACGCCATTATTAGTCCCCCGCTTAACACATGTTAGCACCGATCGATTAATACCTGGCGATTTTCGCTCGGCCTCGTACCCAGACGCAGTTCGCGTGTGAGCACATGCTCGATTACGCTAGCAGCACGTCTTTATGAAACGTGTAAGTCAGCTACTAATCGAACGGTGTTTAGCTCGTCGAGATATGTGAATTGCGGTACCATTCTATGGCAACCAGGCTAAGATCGCCACACTGAGATTTGGCGATGATTCGGTACTCCTGGCAGTCCGTCGTACGAGCATGACCAGCAACGCGCCGCAGCTGTGCCGCATGTCGAGAATAAACGCTCGAAAATGTGATGCATTACTTCTTGCCGATTTTCGCATTGCGACAAGCGCGGTTGTGCTAAACGAGCGGAGAGCTTCGCAAGAAAATGCAAGGTTCAATCCCCGAGCATGTAGTATTGATTATCGGAGGCCACCAGCAGGATTCTTAGCAGTCTGAGTATGTCCCAAATCACCGGATCGAAAATGAATACTACTTCAAGTGCTGCGATTCGGTCTGGTCCATTTGTCGCTGAATGCGATCGTGAAGGCCATTGCATTTGAACCAACGGCTCAGTTTTTCCAACGCAATGGTCTTGAACGAATATCGCTGAGAGTTGAAACGAAGTCGAGCAAACTTGTCCTGAATTCGCAGCCCCAGCAAAGTCAGACTGCCGGGACGTGATATTGGCTGACTGACCGGTTTATAACCAAACTCTTCCATCAGCGGTCGAGAACGATGCTCGATCAGTTCGATTTCCCGTTCATTCTTTTTCTTCTGCCACTTGTGAGCGAACGTTCCGCTCGGCGGCTTGTAAGTTGAACGATCGTCGACTTGCAACATTCCAGGATCGAATTCAAATCCCATGAACTCACAGAGATGGCCAAGAGTCTTTTCTGGCTCTCGAACGAGATCTTCGAAGCGAACCATGGTCTGAGCGTCCGCAGCGATCGAGCCTGACGTGTGCTTCCAAGACGTTTCGGTGCCGAGCCAGCACTCAGAACCGTGCCACACGTTGCCGGCCCAGCCCATTGCGATGACTGAATAGGCGACGTCTCGCGGGTCGCGAACCAGATGAATGAACCGAGAATTCGGAACGATCTCCTGCAGGTACTCAAATCGCCGATGAATGGGCAACACGACCGTTTCACCGGGCTCACTGATTTGCGCAATTAAGTTCCGAACGAAGTCGTGATAGTTGGACGCGTTCGGTTTGGTGAAACCGTAGTCGCGAAAAATGCGTTTCCGTTCCAGGTTATCCCAATGCTGTTCAACCGTAGCGTTCGGCCCGAGCTCGTGTCGAGAATCGGCAATGAAGTCGAACTCGCCAGGGCATCGAATCTTGCTGTGCCCATCCAACATCAAACGCAACAGTGTCGTGCCCGATCGCAGCGCGCCAGCAAGAAATACAACCGGATTATCGATTTGTTGATTGGGGTCTCGTTGTCGATCTAGTTGTGCCTTTATCAATGTCCCACTCGCGTTGATGTCACAGTTCACAGATGTAGATGCTACGGCCGCAAAAGCACGGAAGCCACGTAGTGTTCAAGGATAATTCCAGGACTCGCGCATGTCAATTTAGCTGGACGCTCGCGAAAGCGCGGAGTGATTGTGACGGTTGCGAGCTTGTGTGGTGTAGCTTCGTACGACAAGGCGTTCGTTAAACGCCGCTTGTCTACTCACGACGCGAACAATGATTCGACGCTTGCTATCGACAATTGTTTGGCTCGGGCAACAGACTCATCGCGTGTTGACTCCTGCGGTAGCTCAGTTCGTTTGCGCTGCGACGCCGACTGGTCGGAATCCATAATGGGAACTCGAACGGGACGAGCGGCGACGGGTGCGTCGTTCACGTAACGACCGACCATAAATGCAACGACAAGGTCCCGAGTTGTAAAGTCGCCGTCGCCGTTCCAGTCACCTTC
>JAGQPC010000680.1 GCA_020426925.1 Planctomycetales bacterium
CAGTGAGGTTATCCGTGATGAAAAAATCGAGTCTAGTTGTCCTTGGAGCACTTGCTACAGCTGCCGTTGGACAAGCTGCAGAGCCCTATCCTTGCGACGAAGCAACTGGTGTTCTGGCCTTTCCGCAATTTGCCAATCCGGTGTGTGTTAACGCGACATCTGGCGGTGCAGTCAATGAGCCCGTCGCGATCAACGTTGCGCCGACTACTGTCGCTGTCCCAGAAGGTCAGGATGTTGTGGATGTTTTTCAAGTCTATGATGGTGAATTTATTGCTCCCCCAGCATTGCAATACTCATCTCAGTATAGCTGGCCAGCTCCAACAGACCCGAATTCGCTCGTAATACGGGAGTGGGTTGGGAATTTCAGCTATGACCCGCCAAAAGCAATGCCGATTACATATGTTAATGCCCCCGATCCGGCGAACGAGATTAAACCAGCTGAATTTTCCTGGGTCCTTGATGGAGACGGAATGGCCGTTGGAGCAAAGATTGAAGACCGTGTGTTCGACGCATTGCCGACTGACATTCTTCCACAGATTGAGCGCTACCACTGGCAGATTAGCGGCCTGCCTGCTGGAACCGAAATCACGTATACCAAGGTCGTAAATGGTGGTGTCCACGTTCCCGCTGTTCCCGAACCTGCGACTCCCACACTCTTTGGACTCGCGTCCATTGGCTGTCTTTTCAGTCGGATCTGGCGACGACGCTAAGGCAACAACCGTTCGTCTGTCTGCATTCAACAACGAGATCTCCGTCGAATCGTTCGATGGAGTCTCGTTTTTGGACGTCTTCGCTTGCGGCTCAACTCGCAAAAAACATTCGAGTACTCACTTCTTCCGGGGATCAGTTGTTCGCTTTTTCTTTCCCCCTGACTTCACGGTGTTCGCTGCCGGGTCACATGGCCAACCGAGTGCGGTGAGCACCAACGCGATCCAAAGCATGGCGGCGCCGGGCGGAAGCAAAGCGATGCCGAGCCCCGGATCGCCTCCGTAGGTTTTCGCGCCACCCAAGAGGAAACCTGCGGGAACCGCCACGCTCGCGCCAATGAAACAGCGAGACGCAATCAACCTCCACACCGGTTTCTCCCCGCCTCGCTCTTTTACAACCACCGTAAAGGCAATATGGATCAAGCCTAGAAACGTGCCGTGGGCGTGCGCCAGACGCCAAAGCAGTCGACGCGTTTCGTCGCCGACATTGACGTACCAGGATACTTTAAACCCGTGCAGTGCTTCCAAGGCAATACCCAGTGTGACGAACAGGACCAACGACCACCATCCGATACTTGAATGGAGGCGAACGTATTTGGCAGTCGCCTCAGCAGCGACTAGGTCGCGTGTTTCCTCGGATGGGATTTTGGACATCACTGGCACATTTATTCGTTAAGCAAAACGGGGCGGTTGTCGCGTTGCTGGAGCAATCGTGAGAAATCATTTTTCATGAGCGATCCATCATCGCGAATCAGCAAGTGCGGTCCGGTGATCCATAGTGATCGGTCTTTTGAATTCGCCCATATCTTGCTTACTCGTGAAACCGCCATCTGGCGATCTTGGGAACTCACAAAATCGTATTGAAAGCTGTCATACTTTGAATTCTTGAGCAGCGAATGGTAAGCGACATAGCGGACGGCGTCATACGAATCGGCCATCAGCACTGCCAGATACGGAGGCATCCAATCAGCCCCCGAAACTTCAACGGCCGGCTCCCAGCCCATATGCCATCCCATCAATACGCGTACGCCCGCATTGCCCTGCATGGTCCACAAAATGGAAGCAGCAAAAGTCTCTTGATCGCGGGTAAGTTCAGGCGATTCGATGTCGTACCGATCTTTTAGTTGGTCCGCTGTCCATTTCAATGTCTTGTGCAAATGACAAAGGTTGCACGCGTTTGGCCGCTTTGTGATAACGCTTTCAGTTACGCTAGGAACGCTCACCGTATGACTGCGAATCCCCTTTAGCAGACCGTAGGTCGTATGAGGCATGTGGCAGTTGTAGCAGCGGCTCCCAGAAGAATTGACGGCGTGAAAAGTGTGGGCCGTCAGCGCTGAGTTGCCTTCGTAGTCCGTGTGACATTGCAAACAGGCTGCGTCCGTTCGCATCTCGGGCTTCAACTGGTCATCCGACCACGATTTCAGGTTTTCCTGACTCTCGTCATCGGGATGCATTTCGTGGCACGACATGCATTGCATGATTCCTTTTGATTCGTCTTGGTGCTTGTAGCAAGGCGATTCAATCAGGCCGTTGAATTCTCGGCCGGACACTCGGATCATTCCATCCTGCCAGAATACATTTTCCAAGTACTGAGGATCGCGAGCCATCGCCTGCTCGATCGTCTCCGAAGTCGCACCGTGGCGCACGACAACACGCTCGCTGTCGGAAGCGAAAAGGTCGTGCCCGGCTCGAAATGAAAATCCGTCGCTCAGTACTTTTCGCGTTAACGCTATTGTCTTTGGCAAGCTGACGCTGTGACATTGACCGCAAACTTGAGACGACGTATGTGGAGCGATCGTTTCCGGTTGAATGATCGAGGCATCGACATTGTCGTTTGCGTGCAAGGTGTAGCGACGAATCGGGTCACGATTCAGACGCACGTGCTCCTCGCCAGGCCCGTGACATGCTTCGCAGGCGATACCAAATTCGGAAACGGACGTCTCGACCGCCTGCATGTTCGAGCGAGTCAAATCTTCCGTGGCAAAGTGGATGCCTGATTTTCCGTGTGTCGTGTGGCAATTGATGCAGTTCTGATTCCACTGTCCGAGCGCATCTGAACCCGAACTGGACGGAGGCCGTAAAAATGTCGAATCGACAGGCACCCATCGTTGCTCAGAAAACAGAAAAACAAACGGAAGCTTGCCCAGCTCCACGCTGTCTCCCGTCGAATACCAATAAAACTGCATGTGATGAGATCCGGTGGTCATCACTATTTGATGTTCGGTCCGGTGGGGTTCAGGGACGTGCTCTTGAATCTCGACCCGATACATTCCGTCTCGTTGAAAAAGTCGATAATCCCTGTCGTCCAGTGTCAGCGAAACTGAATTGAAATCACCAACAACGCTCTCGGCCGACGCCAATTGAGTCATCGTCCGATGATACGAGGCATGCCAAGTGGAGTACTCCTGCGGGTGACACGAACGGCAACTGTGCGACGAAACAAAGCCATCAGCCGCGACTTGAGTGGGACGTTTTGCCGATTCGTCCGGCAAGTCTCGTTTAACAATCGACTGACTTGTAATCGACGCGACCACCGTCGCAAACGCGGCTCCCACCCCGAGAACGACAGCACCGAAGAATTTCGGCCGACCCGGCAAACGCAGCAGTGGAATCGCGCTAAGCAGAAAAAAGAAGATGACGGCGATAAGCTCAATTTTCATAAAGTCACTCGGCCCGATGAAAATCTATCAAGCTCTTTACACTTAATTAACTATTTAACTATCCGAATTTCACGTAGTAGCCACGCCCAGCTTGCGTGCGTGTGAGGCCTCATCCCGCCGGCTGACATGTTGGCAGCACATCGCTGTATCCGTTCAAGAAACAAACGAATGAAATCCCAAGAATGCCAGGTCATGAGCCAATTTTCTTAAAAATCGAGAACTGGCTGACATTTCTACAATCTCGTGCGTTTGTAATGGCGAAGCTCGACGACTCCATGCCGATTAGTTTGGATTCGTTAACCAAGCAAGAAACAGCCTCACGAGGGAAAGAAAGTGACTCTACGACGATTCGAACGATCCATCTATCTATGCACTGCAATAGCCATCGCGATTGCCTCATCGAGTTCACAAGCTGAAGTTCTGCACTGGTGGCGGTTTGAAGAAGAAGAGACACACCAAGATATTGTGGGTGGAGTTTTTCTGACCGAACCGCATGGGCAGGAAATTGACTTGTTGCCAGTGGAAACCAGTAGCCCCGGCGGATCGTTTCCCCGATCATTTGAATTCGGCGCTAACCGACAGGCAGTACTCAGTGAAAGCACCGCTGGTGGGCTTTACGCATCCGGTACTAATACTGTCAGCGAAGCATATACAATGGAGTTGTTTACTAACGTACAAAGCTACGCAGGCAACGGCATTGGCGCCATACTTGCGTCACAAAACACAGATGGTTTCAATCCTGCGAAGTTCAGTTGGATGCTAATGCTTCGAACGGACGGAATCTTTGGAGCGGACCATGGTGAGCTAATTGCCTGGAGTTCAGACGGAAACAGGTTTGAGTTCCATGAATCGGATTTTGTTATTGAAGAGGGAATCGACTACTACATTGCTGCCCAGCTAGACGCAGAAAAAGGTGAATACAC
>JAGQPC010000681.1 GCA_020426925.1 Planctomycetales bacterium
GTTGCGGCGACTATTCCATTCTGGCCCAGATGAAAAAGGTGATGCCGACCCTTGGCATCCCCCGCGAGAACATCGTGTTCATCAGCGGCATCGCATGTTCAAGTCGCTTTCCGTACTACATGAACACGTACGGCATGCACTCGATTCACGGGCGAGCACCAGCCATTGCGACTGGCCTGAAAGCGGCACGTCCGGATCTCACCGTGTGGGTGATCACGGGTGACGGAGACGGACTGAGCATCGGCGGCAACCATTTGATGCATGCGATTCGCCGAAATTTGGACATTAACATTGTTCTTTTTAACAATCGAATCTATGGCCTGACCAAGGGGCAGTACTCGCCAACGTCTCCGCTTGGAAAAGTGACAAAGAGTACTCCGATGGGTGCGATCGATAATCCGCTCCATCCGTTATCGATTGCGATCGGCTGTGAGGCGACGTTTGTCGCACGCTCGTTCGACGTCAATGTGAAGCACCTGGCCGCCACGCTGAAACGCGCCGCAGAACACAAGGGCACCGCGTTTGTCGAAGTCTACCAAAACTGCAACGTGTTCAACGATGGTGCGTGGGAATACGCGACCAACCGAAATTCGAAGCTTGACACCACGATTGAGTTGGAGCACGGTAAGCCGCTGATTTTCGGCAAGGATCGCGATAAGGGAATCCGGCTCAACGGCCTGGAGCCAGAAGTCGTCGAATTAGGCAAAGGAATCACAGAAGACGATTTGTTGTTCCATGATGAGCTCAGCCCTGAACCGAGCCTGGCGTATTTGCTTTCGCGAATGCGTCATCCGGAATTCCCGGAGCCGTATGGAGTCTTCCGAGCTGTGGATCGGCCAAAATATGACGCAGAGCTGAATCGCCAAATCGCTGAAGCCAAGCAGGCAAAAGGCGAAGGCGATTTTAACGCACTCTTTAATTCCGGTGAGACCTGGACGGTAGCTTAAAATGCAGTGCCCAAATTGCAGTTCTGAAAACATCGAAGGCGTCGATGTGTGTGAACAATGCGGCCAGCCGCTAAGTGACTCGCACCTACGTGGCCCCAAAAGCGCGCTCGAACGTGCTCTTTTGAAAGATTCCATTGGCGCATTGCCGACAAAAGAGCCCGTAATTGTGCGTGAAGATTCCGCTGTCGGCGACGTTATTACGCTGATTGCTGAACGAGGGACTGGATGCGCATTTATTGCAAACGCTGATGGAAAACTAACTGGCGTGTTCAGTGAGCGAGATGCACTGCTTCGAATTGGCAGTAAATTGGCAGAAGTTTGGGACTCGAAGGTCTCTGTTTACATGACTCCGAATCCTCAAAGTTTGAAGGCAGATGCGAAGATTGCGTTCGCTGTTCATCAGATGGATGTGGGGCATTTCCGCCATATACCTATTGTGGACAACAATAATTATCCCGTTGGCGTTATTTCCGTTCGCGAGATTTTGAGTTATCTTACTAGCATGTCGGACGCATGACCGACAAGCAAAACCTCGGAAATTTTTTTCTTAAGAGGTATTGCAAATTCGGTAGTTTTCTTTAACATCTGAGAACTACCTTAATTTTGCCCCCTGGATGCGTCCTCGGTTTGTCTTCTATCTTCTCCGCCGGGGACGCGTTTTTTTCTTCTGGGCAACCCTCTCTTTCTTCCCTTTTTGCATCAGTTGCGAATCTTCTTGCGCCGTTTGTTTCCTAACGCGAAAAGCTTAACAGCAGCGTCATGATTGACGTGTTTTCAAGGGCGTGAGGGGGCTTCGACGTTTGCTGCGTATCGATAAAATTCAGTATCAGAAAAACTGAATCAAACGAGGGTCGACGGAATGGGTATGACCGACTGGGTGAACGTGAAGATGTTCAACATGGTTCACCGCAATAATCTTGTTTACAACACGTGCTGGGAAGATCCTCGTTTGGATCGAGTAGCGCTTGAGCTGACTCCGCAAGACAATGTGCTTGTGATCACGTCGGCCGGATGCAACGCGCTCGACTATGCACTGGCTGGAGCAAATCATGTCTACGCCGTTGACATGAATCCTCGGCAAAATGCGCTGCTTGAACTCAAGAAAGCCGGCATCCAAAACCTTGAATTCGAAGACTTTTTTAAGATGTTCGGCGAAGGGCGACTACCGAACGCCACCAAGATCTACTCGGACAAATTGCGATCGTCTCTGAACGGTTGGACGCAGGAATACTGGGATCGGTGGATCAAGTTTTTCGACAACGTTAAGCGGCCGTTTTATTTCCGCGGCACGTCCGGTGCGTTTGCTCGTTGGATTAATCTTTATGTTGATCGAGTCGTGAAAGTGCGGCAGTACGTCAACGACATTCTCAGCGCGGACTCGGTGGAAGACCAGCGATACATTTACGACAATCACTTACGCGATCGGTTCTGGACTCGAACGGTTCGATTTGCGATGGGACGTGATACGACGCTTTCGATGCTTGGCGTTCCCAAAGCGCAGCGTCTTCAGGTAGAACGAGACTACGCAGGCGGCATTGTGCAGTTCGTCCAGGACTGCGTCGAAGCCGTGTTCGCCAAGATCCCAATCATCGATAACTACTTTTGGCGTGTCTACTTGACTGGTAAGTACACGCAGGAATGCTGTCCTGAATACCTGAAAGCAGAAAACTTCCAGCGATTAAAAGACGGCGAAATTGAACGAGTAACGACGCACACAAACACGGTCCAAGGTTTTTTGGAATCAGGTGACGAGCCGATTTCCCGGTTTGTATTGCTCGATCACATGGACTGGTTGTCCACGAAGTTTTTTCACTTGCTGGAATCGGAATGGCAAGCGATCTTGGATCGAGCAGCCGATAACGCTCGCTTCATTTGGCGCAGTGGCGGATTGCGAACGGACTTCGTTGATCGAGTGAACGTCAACTACAACGGTCAGGCTCGGCTGCTCGGCGATCTGCTCGGGTACAATACAGTCCTCGCCGATGACTTGCACCAACAAGACCGCGTACACACGTACGGCAGCTTCTACATTTCCAGTGTGTCTGCGTGAGCAGCTGCGGCTACCCCGGGTTGACTAAGGATTCCTCAGCATGAGCCTGCTCGCAGACCTTCGCGTCCTTTACCACATGGTGCTTAAGCCCGTACGTGGCACAAGTCACGCGGAGCGGCTTGAGAGTTTCTACTCGGGTCAAGCCGGCGATTACGATGAGTTCCGCAAGCGTCTGCTAAAAGGCCGTGAGGAAATGTATCGGTCGCTGCAATTGCCCGACGATGCAGTCTGGGTCGACATGGGCGGAGGAACCGGTTCGAATCTGGAGTACCTGAGCGACCAGATTCCTCGTCTGAAAAAAATTTATGTCGTCGACCTATCGAGTTCTCTTTTGAAAGTCGCTGACGCGCGGATTCAAAGTCGTGGTTGGACGAATGTCGAAACTTGCGAGGCCGATGCGACGAAGTTTACGCCGCCCGATGGTAAGGCCGATGTCGTGACGTTTTCGTACTCTCTGACGATGATTCCCGATTGGTTTTCAGCGATTGAAAACGCGCATCGCATTCTCGCTGACGATGGTCAGATTGGCGTTGCTGACTTTTTTGTGTCTCGAAAGTATCCCAGCGACGGAATTGAGAAGCACGGCTGGTTTACGCGTAACTTTTGGCCGGTCTGGTTTTCCAGCGACAATGTGTTCCCGTCAGGCGATCACCTCCCGTTTCTGAATCGCCATTTTGTGAAGCAGCAGCAGTCGCAGCACCGCGCCAAGGTTCCCTACATTCCTTTGATTCGCGTCCCTTATTACAACTTCATCGGCCGTAAATCGGACGCTGCCTGAAAATTCTCATGGCAATTTTGGCGTGCTGGCAGAGCACAGCATCAAGCGCCAAATCGCACAAAACTGTCTTGCCGGCAATCATGAAAACGCAGTTTAGGTCGGCAAAATTCGCATTTCCCAAAGCATGAGGAACTTTTTCGGCTGCTCGGGGTTTTTCAATTGTCCGAAAGCCGTGATGTCGGTCTTGGATCGAGCGAATACAATGACTCGAAACCTACCGGACCATTCGGCACGGATTGCAAGTTGGAGAGGCAACTGTTGACTTTACCTGACGCACGTTCTTCGCCGCGGGACGCAATTGATCCCGACGCACGCTTGATGCTATGCGTGCGCGACGATGACGCTGCAGCATTTGAAGAGCTGGTACGCCGATATCAGTCCAGACTTGTGACAATTCTAAGAAACATGATGGGGTCGCCGGATCTGGCGGAGGACTTGGCCCAGGAAGTGTTTCTGCGCGTCTACCGAGCAAGGAAAAGCTACACGCCAGACGCCAAGTTTTCGACATGGATTTACCGCATTGCAACGAACATCGCGAAGAACGCCAAACGCTCAAAGGTGCGACGTCGCGAAGTGAACGTTGCAGACGAC
>JAGQPC010000682.1 GCA_020426925.1 Planctomycetales bacterium
CAGACCAACGTCCGCGTGCTCTGGAAAGCGATTGGGGAACACCGCTTTCTTGGTCTGAGCATCGAACCTTTCTACAACGTCGAGCGTCTTCAGCTCAGCAACGTCAAAGTCAATCGCATAAAACCGTCCGTCGCCACGCTTTCGATTTGGAAACTTTTTCGCGACATCCGTAACCGTATCGATATGGATGTCGTGCAGAACAATTGGCACTCCGTCCCGTGACAGCACGACGTCTTGTTCCAAAAAATCCGCGCCCATCCCGTACGCGAGCGCCTTCGCAGGAAGCGTATGTTCGGGCAAATAGCCGCTCGCACCTCGGTGAGCAATAACGATCGTTGGTTCGGCCATAGCAAGACTCGGAAGGAATAGTGAAAACCCTATAAAAACGATACGGTGTCTGAAATGTAACATCGAGTTCTCCACTATGTGCTGGGCCGTCGACTCCACGACAGTAGTATCTGAGTTCTCGTAACATTTGTAAGGGTTGGCCGACGCTCGCGGAACCAGGATCATAATCGCCCAATACGGCCGTTGACGCCCCTTAGCGAGCATCGTAAACTCCGTTGTCGCGAAACACCGTGGGGGTGTGGCGGAATTGGCAGACGCGCTAGATTTAGGATCTAGTTCCTTTACCGGAGTGCAGGTTCGATTCCTGTCACCCCCACCATTTCTTAAATACCAACGACTTACGTTGATTCTGGTGCCCCATAAGCAGCCGTCCGAATTAAGCTCCGGACACACCAGGGACACACGAGTTTCAGTGTGCTCGCCGCTGCGTGCTGCCCATGCCTTTCGGTACGCGTAGTCGACTGATATCCATCCCGCGCATGCAGAATGTAGCGGTGAGTTGTATTTGGGTCCGCAAAGGCTCTTCGCATGGCATGGAATCTGTAATGATGGCAGGCGACGTTGCACTCGTGTTCCTGCAGATCTTGGCAATCTAGGTGGATACCTGCCGCGTCCTGAATCTTTTGGAGTTGGCTCGATAGCGTCCGCTCGCCATGGGGCCGGGGGAACATCTGGGAACATCTCGGCATGAAATGAATCCTGTTTTTCGAGGTGCTCAATCACCATCGCATGGAGCCTGACTACCTCGTCACGACCTGCTTTGTTATCTGTATGCCGAGTGATGGCAGTTTCGGCGTCTAAATCAACGTCAGATCGCAATAACGATGGCGGATCCGAAACCGTCTAACCAGTGAAGTAGATGAACGTCAGAAGTCCTCTCCGCCAGTCTGCCGCCGGATACGGAAGCCCTGCGGGACGTTCCGCAATGTCACAAGCATTGTAGATCGCAATGAAATGCTCGTCCGTCACAAACCGCGGTATTTTGGTCGGCTCCTTCCCTTCACCTAGTTGAACTTGGGGACGTTTCGCAGGTGTTTCCACGCCGCGGCTTTTCTTAATGCGGAGCGAATCACTCTCAATTCTTCGTTGACGGTAGTCGGCGACACTTTGCTCTTCTTCTTGAGGCCACATTGAGCTGCACACTTGGCGATGAACTTGTCGATTGTCGCAGCCGTGATTGAACTAACGGAATGCGGTTTACACAGCTCCTCAAAACGATTCAAGGCGATCTCGTACGTCATTCGAGTTGACGGTTTCTTCAGTGACAGGACTTCGGATTTGTACTTTTCTACGAAGGCGCCCCATTGCTCATTACGTGTATCCAGATAGGTGCTTTGCGAAAGCTCGTTTTCGATTCTGGCTTTGTAGTTCTTGGCGTGCGTCTTGAGCGCAAACGACTTGCTTCTCGCACGACCGTCTGATTCTCGCCAACGCACTCGCCATTTGCCGTTTCGCTTGTCAATTGACACATCCGAAACAACCTTCTGGCTTTGTTTGAGAATCCTTGATTTGAAAAGTGCGGCAACCGGTAAGGAATCCGGCTTTCGGGGGCGACCCTAGCCCAACTGACATGATAAGCGAACTGCAGGAACACGTCGCACCGTGGGTAGTCAGAGCGGTAAGCAGCCAGGGGCGTTGCCTGTGTCTACATTGATGATTGGTAGGTCATCGCCATCAATTCCATGGAGGTATCGCATCGTCTTCCGCCCACAATCCACGCTTTGCGGTTTTTGCTTCCGCTTGGAGTCTTGCGAGCTTAGGGTCGCTACTGGATCGCGTGTCATGCCATGCAAGACCAGCGGAGAGCAACTCTTCGCAAAGGGATTTGCCATTAACGATAACGTCTGCCAAACGCGTCCCGGTGGCGTCTGTTTCGTCTCCGACCAGCTCAACACTTTTCTTCCAGCAGAGGCGCTTCGTGTATTGCCTGGCGTCGTCACCAAATGGCTGCTCTGGCGACGGACAGGAAATGTTGACAAGCCTGACGAAAGTTAACTCACTGTCGGCAACAGTTACAATAGCGTCACCTTTGTCAACATGAACGACAAGCGGTTTATCAGTCGGCGGACTCACTACTAACGCAACAAGAACGACACCCCATCCGATTGCGAACAGGATGGGAAAAAGAAATTGCCAGTCGCGATCCAACAGCCAGCCAAGCCAGTCGCCGAGCGACACGCGAACAGCGCGTCTTTCGCCGATAACGTCCGGAAACTTCAGGAGACAATGATTGCTAATCGCGTACGCGGTCCATCGGCGGACCCACTTGCGACCGCTATTCTTCGAAAACGTTAGCATTACTGTCGACGAAACCGCATGCAGCAAGGCAATGATCACTGGTACGAATAAAAACTCAGAGATCCCGAGATAACCTATGACTGTGGCAACCACAGCGATTGCGGCCTGAAAAGTCATCATGTTGTAGATTCTTTGCTCAGTTAATTCGTCTTCGTGCTTCACATGATCTCGGACCATATTCCAGATTTGCGTTTTGGTGAGGCATCGTTTCCAAGGCTCCACGAATTTGCATGTATCTTCGAATCCGTCAACCGAACAAAACGTTCGCATCACTTCTTCCCGCAGATTCCGATCGGATATCGCATGTGTGAGAAAGAAGTCTTGCCATTCGTCATTCACGAACTTTCTCCGTAACGTGTGTGCACAGCACACCCAATCGATGACACACCCAAAAACTAAGACACTATTCACCGCCGCGGCCGACGCCATCAAGACCGCGGCCAACAGGCAAGCTGTCACAACTAGTAAGTCTGCTACCTGCAATTAACCACCTCAGCCTTTTCACTTAGTCGTCAGAATGCCAGTTGGCATCAGTGGTTTTCATCGCTTTGTGCGTGGCGTGACCTATGGTGTTAACCCGCGTGGCAACTGCACGTTCAAGTTGGACAAAGGCGGCGCGAATGAACTTGGCGCCCCAGTAGTCTCGTGCGTACTTGGCGGATGTACGGGGATTCGGTTCTGCGTTTCGCAAAGCCTCGGTTATTGTAGAAAATTCAACTTCAAGAGTGTGGACATCAAGCGAAAGTCTTGCAAAAGGGATTATTATTAGCGACAATCGGCATCAAAGTCACTCATTCACGCCAAAGAACGCGGCCCAGCAGCGTCGATCGTCTGACCGACCGGGAAATGATACCGCCGGTGGAGCGGC
>JAGQPC010000683.1 GCA_020426925.1 Planctomycetales bacterium
CGGACACGTTCCTGACTACGGCTGAAAGTGGGGTGATAGTCGGTGAAGGCGTCGACGGCCTGGTGGCAACGGATTCCGCGAAGAATATTCGGGGCGAGTTGTTTGCGATCTCGCCCCTTGACAACATCGGCCAGAATGTTGCCCATGCGGACTTCCACGTCCTCATCCGACAGGTAAACGTGTGCCAGCCAGTTCATGAAGTAGATTTCCTGATCTCTTGAATCCACTGTCGAGTTTCAACACTCTAATGTAATGAAAAAACAAGAAATACACCAAGAGGAGATAATCGCGCATGTTCTTTTTTGATATCTGGTATCTGATCTTTTTGGCCCCCGGCCTGATTCTGGCCGCCTGGGCTTCGTATCGTGTTAAGTCGGCCTATGCCGATGCCAGTCGAATTCCAGCGCGAGGTGGCGTATCGGGGGCCGATGCTGCCAGGGTTTTGCTTGATCGCTCTGGTATCCCACATGGTCGCGTGGTACCGACTCAGGGCTTTCTTTCCGACCATTACGTACCTGGGCAGGCCTTGCTGCGTCTGAGTCCGGCTGTCTACCAGGGGCACTCGCTGGCCGCGTTGGGCATCGCCGCTCACGAAGCCGGCCATGCATTTCAGGACGCCAAACGGTATCCCCTGCTGGTTATCCGCAATGGTCTGGTGCCGCTGGCGAGTATAGGCAGCAACATGGCCTGGATCTCCCTGTTCATCGGTCTGCTGTTGCAGATGAGCGGTCTCGTGCTGGCCGGGGTGATTTTGTTTTCCTTAGTTGTGTTTTTCCAAGTCGTCAACTTGCCGGTCGAATTCGACGCCAGCCGACGAGCAAAACTGGCTTTGGTCGAGCACCAGATTGTCCCGAAGAGCGAAATGGGACACGTCAACAAGGTTTTGAATGCAGCCGCGTTGACCTACGTTGCTGCCACGTTGCAAGCAATTCTGACCCTCGCGTACTACATCCTGCGATACACCCAAGATCGCGATTGATCAAGCCAGTGACGCAGGCGATTCTTTTTTGCAGAGTCTGGTACAGGTTCGCATACCTTGTAGCCTCGCAAAGGCGGCGCTTGCAGGCTCGATTGTAGACTCATCGTGTTTGCGTGATTCCGCTGTCGTTGCTGCGGTTGCAGTGACTACATAGTCGCCGTCAAACTTTCCATAAAATTCGCAACTTCGTTGTGTTGCTAACAGTGCTTGCTCCGAAAATTGACGATAGTACTTGTGGGCTAACGAATGATCCACAACTTGTCATCAGCTGGAAAGGATTACAGCAATGCGACTTTGTGATGTTTGCAACCGTGGGCAAATGGTAATGGTCGCTTTGTTGGCGTTTGCTGGCACGATGCAAGTCCAATCGCACGCAGTTGTCCTTCAGCGAAACGGAATCCAATGGCAAACGGACATTGATCAGGCAACCGCTCTGGCACAGCAGCAGAATAAGCCGTTATTGATGAAAGTTTCCACCGATTGGTGTGGTTACTGCAAAAAGATGCAGCGAGAGACCTTCAGCGATGCGACAATTATTCGTCACATCAACGAGAACTTCGTCCCTGTCTACGTCGATGGCGATAAGCATAAAACGCTAGTGCGGCAACTCGGCGTGCGGTCGTTTCCGACGACGTTGGTAGTCACGCCGCAGCGCAAAGTTCTTGCGAACATCACGGGCTTCCGCTCGGCTCAGCAATTGTCTGGCGATCTCGCCAAGGTAACTCCTCGGCAGACTCAACCATCTGCCGCTGCGATCGTTCAAGCACCTCAGCCAGCTCCGGTCGTTCCAGCAGAAGCGAGAGACTCGATCTTTGGCATCCACTGTCCCGTGAGCCCGATTGAGGCAGGGAAGTTCCAGCCATCAAAGCCCGAGTACACGGTGACTTTTCGAGGGTACCGGCTGAGTTTTGCCTCGCGAGAGTACATGGAAGCTTTCAAGCGAAACCCGGTTAAGTACTGGCCAGTCGCAGATGGATTGTGCGTCGTTTCTGCCGCCCAGGGAAAAGGCCAGAAAATGGGCGACCTCAACAACGGTGCGTTATATCAAGGGCGCATTTGGTTCTTTGCGGATAAAGAAAGCCGCTCCGCATTTCAGGCAAGACCAGCCGAGTATCTCGCGTGGGTCAAGCAGCGAACTCAAGCCGTCGCCTCGCGTCCTCGACGTTAGCGGAGAGCGATTCTTAGCCACGGCAATCGCTTACAGTTCGAACGTGCTCCGTGTTGACCAGGCGAATGTCCTGGCACGTGAGCCAGAACTGTTGTCAGAAAACTGTGTCCAGCGTCTCTTCCGATGAAACGTCGTCGGCCACGCAAGCAGGCAGAGCCTGCAAATCATTGGGTTACCAAGCAGAGCCCGGTAACCAATTGGTGGCGTTCAAAGGGCAGTGTCAGGTAAAATGACAAGTCCGCTGGGCCGTCCCCAGTGACCGCAATATGTTCACCGTCTGTACGGACCTAACGGATCGCGATACGTTTACACCGCAAACCTATGCTGCACCGCCGCCTACTACTGAAAATTGCAAGCGTTCTCTTTGGCGGATGCATGTCCCCCATGTTCCCCGAGCCGGTGACGAACGTGCGAAAGTACAAGCGATGCAAGCGACAGATGCCACGGTCGCTGGTAACGCACTTCCCAAATAGCGTGCCCGAATCTGCAACAGATCCTGTATTCTACTATGCTCCCGGAATGTTGCAGGCCAGCACGATCTTGCAGCTACGAGTGTACTTGCCAGAACGCGAAATCTTAGAATTGACCGAGTCGCTTGAAGATGCGGTCGCCGTTTACGAGGGCGGCGGACGTATGTTCGATCACTACAACGAGGATCAGGACAACAATCTACCAACAACGGCTTATCGCACGGCACGAAAATCAGACGGCGTTGATGCACTTGGTTTCCCGGAGCACTTCACTATGTACGTTCTATCTGCCAAGGGCAGGCAAAGCGGATGGAATCATGGAACAACAACGGGTATAGGTATCTCAACTGAAACTAACGATGTCATCTACTGGGCCGAAGCATGGTAGCCCTGCGTCGCGTTCCGATGCGACAGAGGCTATCTCAACGCTCAGCCTGTCCGATGACTATTCTTGAGGGACAGCTTCACAAACCGGAATAGGTATTCGCCTTTTGGATTAACGATTTGCGGACATACGGTAGGCCCTATAGCTACAGACAACCGCCAGATTCCGACATCGCGGGAGCCCGTGAATGAAGACGCGAACTAAGATCATTCTTGCAGCCGTCCCGATCACGCTGAACAGAAAGTCGATTCACTGAACAGCGGTTTCCGTGAGAGCAGGCAACCTGCGGCTCCGCAGCCTATTTCTAGTTGGACAAGGAATCAACAATGCGCGTCATGATGTCGGCGCTGGGCGTGTTCATCACGGAGGTGATTGATTTTGGCAGACCATTGATCGCCAAGACCGACGGATCATTTTGACTTTTGATTCCGCCGGAACGGAAGCCGTGCTCTTCCCACGCTAGTTTTTGAATCTGCTCGTCCTTCAATGCTTCCAGCAATCTTTTGCCGTTGTCCGTCAATGCGATTAGCGGGTGACTCGCCCAAACCGTTGGTTGTGGGTAGACAATTCTTAATTGATCTCGAATTGTTGCCAGCGACTCTTTGTTCTGAATGCTGAATTCGATCAACTGATTTTCGTAACCGACGATGATCGGATTGGCCCCGGCACCCAGGCTAAGGAACTGTTCGAATAGGACGCCGGACGATCCTTCCATATATCCTTGCCGCAAGAATACTGATTTGATTTTGTCCTTGATTTCGTCGAAGTGTTCGGAAGTCAGGACGTTATTGTCGTTTAAGGAATTCGCGAGCAGCGCAGCGAACATGTTGCCAGAATTGCTTTCACGAGGGTCCGTGCTTTTAATGACAACCTTCCCGAACAGCTTGTCCACACCGAGTTCCTTCCATTCTTTTCCGTCCAGGATCATTTGGAAAAAACGACTCGAATTCTTCAGGTAGTAGGCTCCTCCACTATGTGACAGCAAATCGAGATCTGGATCTTGCTGTTGGTGAGCCATGATCTGATCGACGACGATATTCCACGAATAGAAAACGATGGGCGAGTGAAAGATCGAATCGACGCCTTTGCTAACACCTCCGTTTTGTTCGAACATGTCTACGTTGATCTGTCCGGCGGGCCAAAGAAAGTCTTGCCCAGCAGGAGGATTTAGCACCATGTCGACGGATCCTTTTTTTGAAACTTCGATCACGATGTCGTACTTTGACTTGAGAATGTCTACGACCTTAGGATTCTGCAAGAACGCGATTTTTTCACTGCCGCAAACTCCGGTGAGCGTAACGACATTCGCCTCGTCCGCTCGTTTGAAGTACGTATAACCGGCGACCAACGCCGCAGCGATGACGAGCAAAAAGAATCCAAGGAATTGCTTCATCGATGTGTTTCCTTTCAGCGGTCGAACTGAATATTCATAAGTTCGTCGAAAACTCGAGCGTCGACAGTCAGCTCAATAGCTTCTCGGTTGACCTGTTCTACAAGCAGCTCACTGAAGCGTTCTGTTGCATTCGCGAACACGCTTTCCGTGTGCTGCATTGCGTCTTGAACAGCAGAGCTTATGCTGGACGCCTTCGCAACCTCGTTGTACTTTTCTAGCAGAATTCTCAGTTGCTTTATGCGATCAGGAAAGTCACGCCCGATTGTCGTTTGTTCGGGAGCCTCTTGGGCACGCTCAATCAAATCGCCAATGAATCTGACCAGCAGATTCGATCTATCCCGAAAGTCATGCGATTGGACTTCGCTGATCGCTGCTGCCAGATTGCTCAATTCGGCCATGGAATGTTGCGCGAGGTCTTGATGTTGTTCTTCAGGCGACACAGGGTACTTGGCGGGGATGAACAGTCGGAACCCAGCGTAAGCCAAACCGCCCGCGACAAAGCTAAGTGCCAACGGCGCGTGAGCAACGACGCCGGCACCAAGGGCGGTCACGGCAGCGACTCCAGAAATCATCTCTCGCGAAATGGGTTTCATGCGATGTTCACGATACGGTCGATTGGGGGCCGACTAATTGTAGCCTTTCGCATTGCGAAAAGCCGACACGACATCTTTTCTACCGTCAAACATGCGGCCGCCCGTCGTTTTTGCCAATGGTTCCATTTGATCTTTCGATGCACTTCCAAACAAAATCGTGAAAATCGGGATGTCTCGGCTGAGTTCATTCTTGGAGGCTACCCGCTGCATTTCCTGCAGGCTGCCCTTAGATTCTCCGTCGGACATCAAAATGATTGATGTGTGAAACGAGCCCGTCTGCGACAATTTGGCAACGAGGTCCAATCCATGCAGAGCGGCAAGATACATGTTGGTTCCTCCCGCGACTGGCTGGCCTTCGATTTTTCGCAGCAGGCCTCGCAATTCAGTTTGGTCATTACCACGAACTTCCCAAGTGTCAATGACGTCGTGGTTGAAAGGAATCACCACGGAGATATCTTCGGGTGACGCTTGCAACAAGTAGCGGCTGGATTCTGCTTCATCCAGCAGAGTAAACATCGCCTCTTTCAATTGCTGTTCGCCGGAACCCTGCATGCTTTGTGAGTAATCTAAAACGTACACGGTCAACGATGGCTTGCGGAATGCAACTTTTGATAGATTCAACGCTTGACGAATCACGTCGGCAGACGGAGTCCGAATTGGCGTGAGCACTCGTTGGGCGTCAATTCCCCATTCCGGATTGAACACATGTTCGTTTTGGCTGTCGACGCCACTTAGCAAACCGGTCCGGCGTCCTGTCGACGCGATTTGATTTTGGATTTCCTTAGATTGAAGATGCTCAACGAGCTTTGCAAAAAATTCGGACTTGGCTGAATCGGTCTTGCTGACGAGTCCCAGTGGAGAATCGGCTATCGTGAGCCCGTCAACTGGATAGACGACGTACAACGGCTCCTTCCCTTGAGCGACTATTTCGCGGTTCGTTTCGATAACCAAGGCTTCGTAGTTGACCATTCCATCGAATCGATTGTAACGCTCTATCATCATGTCCTTCAGCCAGCCACTGCTACCTGAAGATCGATTCACACTACCTAGGAACTCACGAATCTTGGTGCGGACAGCGTCGTCTTCCAACATTTCGGACTGCAGAACTTCGGGCTGGCCAGCGAATGCACTTAAGCACCCCAAATACCACGATGCACCAGAATTAGACTGAGTCGCCGACGTCATCGCGAATCGCAGTTGCTCTTTTTCGACTCCGGCGAGTATTTCGCTGACCGTAACATCTTTGTTGACCCAGCCTAGTTTTTCAGCGATCGACTTTTTCACTGCGAATACGACGGGCGAACCGCTGATGCTCTTCGCATCCTTCACGACGCCTTGTGAATCGCCGAGCGAAAGCCAGATCGACGCAGCCGGCCAAACGGCATCGAAATCTGTTTGCGATCCTTTTTCTAGCTCTCGCGAAATGTCAACAGAACCCATGTACGACATTTCAAGTTGAACGCCCAATAGCTGAGCAAACTGAGTCACGATTGGTTCGAGATCTTTATTTTCAGATCCCGAAACCAGACTGAAGCGAAGCCCAGAGAATTCGCCAGATTGATTGATGTTGCCGGGTTGATTTGACGACTTGTTGCATCCGACCGCCAAACAAGCAAACGTCGCGAGCGAAAAAAACAACCAAAAACGCGTGGTTCTAACGGTTGATCGCATGTTTCATGGCTCCGATCTATAGATATGGACTACGCGAATTGTTGCATATTGCGAGGCGGAAATGGAGAGCAAGATGTGCGAGCACCGTAGTTCGGCCGTTGTAGCGAGTTATGTCCTCCGTCAACAACTGTCACAGGGAATGTGCAGACGCTGGTATTGACGACGGTGACGACGATTAGGCGCGAACGACCGAACAAGAAGATTCAGTGAAGACGCGGCCATGGCTGAGGGCGTGGCGAGTCCGCTGGAGTGCGGTCATGCTGAATTGCGTTTCCCTAAAAAACGTTGCGTTGACATGCAAGCCAGAACTTGCAGATCACGCGGGCCCGGCCAGATATTTGTCTGTGTATGAAACCAAAGCTTGCGTGTAGTTTGCTCGCTCTAGCGAGGACGGGTCTGGACAGTTTTCGCGACTCATGCTGCCTTTCATTTGATTTACTGAGCTGTATTCGTGCTCGCTCATCCAGTCATGCAGTTGGCTTAGGACAGACGAGACATGGCTGGGACCTCGTTTTAGTAGAACGGAAGCCATCATCGCTACGTCGGCGCCAGCTAGCAGCGCTTTGATCACGTCTGGACATTCGTGAACTCCACTGGTCGCCGCCAACGACGATGTAATGTGTCCTTTCAGAATTGCAATCCATCGCAGCGGCAGGTACAGTTCTCGTGGATCGCTCAGCACGAGCCGCGGTTCGATAGAAAGCGAATCGATATCGATGTCGGGCTCAAGGTATCGATTGAACAGCACGATCCCGTCGGCGCCGGCTTCTTGCAGACGTTTCGCCATGTACGGAATACTGTTGAAGAAAGGACCGATCTTCACGGCCAGCGGAATCGAAACCGTATCACGAACAGACTTTACAAGTTCTGTGTATCGCACTTCCACTTCCAATGGCGATGCCTCGACATCGGTCGGAACAAAATAGACGTTCAACTCTAAAGCGTCTGCACCAGCGTCCTGGATCTGTCGCGCGAACTTTGTCCAACCTCCCTGAGTCGTCCCGTTAAGACTTGCGATCACAGGGATGCTTAGTGCTGCCTTGGCTTCGCGTACCTTTTCCAAATACGCGTCCGGTCCGGTGTTGTATGAATTCATCTCTGGGAAGAACGATAACGCTTCGGCAAAGGCATCGGTCTGGTACTCGTAGAGCCGTTGAATTTCCATTTCTTCATGTTCGATTTGCTCTTCGAACAGCGACGGAAACACAATGGCAGCGATACCGTTCTCTTCGAGCCGCCGGATGGAGTCCACAGTCCCTGTGAGGGGGCCCGCGGACGCCACCAGCGGATTCGCAAGTTCAAGTCCTAG
>JAGQPC010000684.1 GCA_020426925.1 Planctomycetales bacterium
CCACTTCGGACTGCGTCTCGGTTGGCAGCCTTTCGGTGTGAAATGAAAGGCCATCGGGTTGCATCACTTCGCGGTGTACGAGGTTATGAACTGGCTCGCAGACATAAAAGTAATTCGCCGCTGGATCGCCAATGAGATGATCGCGATAGATCTCGGGACTGCACGCTGAAGTGAATCGATTAGCTCGATCGAAATCGTTAAAGCGAGGCAGCAGCTTGCTGGTCGGAAACACGGGTGACGCGCCCGGGACCGCTTGGATGTCGCGTCGCATGCTTGGTCCAGCGTAGTGTGGATTTCGTTTGGCGTACGCTTCATCGCGAATGAAGTGCCAAATTGGAAAACTGTTGCTGCCGCCAAACCAATTTCCAAACGCGTCGACACTGCGTCCGAACTGAGTTTGCCCAGCCACAGTTTCGACGTCGCCAGTGTCGGGATTAATCCGCAAATCGCGGCCACCGATCGCAATATCTTTGCCAGTTCGGTTTGAGCGAATCTTTCCACCACTATCGCCGTTGGCAACGTATAGCCACCCATCCATATTCCACACCAAACCGTTGACTCGGTGCTGTTGGTTTCCTTCACCGAAACCAGTGAACAGCGTTTCCGTTTCGTCTGCAGTGCCGTCTCCCGTTGTGTCCTTTGCGTAGACAATGTTCGGTGCCGAAGTGATCAGAATGCCATCGCGCCAAACCTTCACGCCAGTTGGCCATGGAAGATCCTCTATGAACGTCGTAGTCTGATCGAAGACTCCATCAGCGTCCGTGTCAGTCAAGTGTTTGATTCGGCCGCCTGGTTTACCTTTGCCATCGATGCCGTTCGGGTAGTCTCGCATTTCGACAACCCAGAGCGATCCATCAACATCCCAATCGAAGGCGATCGGGTCATTGATCAATGGTTCTGCTGCAACGAGCTCGATGGAAACGTCATCACTGGTAGTGAACGAGTCGAGTGCCGCTTTTGGCGAACGGGGGGGCGGAAATACGGAAGCATTGTTCTGCGCCGAATCGTCGCCGATCAGGTCAGACAGCTTGCGGCGGTCGACTTTGTCCGGCATCCGATCCGTGTTTTCGTTCTGATACCAGACATGTCCCGAATGAACCCAAACGCCATTATTCGATCCATCTGCTAGGACGAATGGCGGAAGCGTCGCCTCGCCGTCTGCACGAGTCTCAGCAAACACTTTCGTTGACCAACCATCCGTCATCGAATCAAACAAGTGAAGCGAACACGATTGCGCATCCGAATGCAAACAGTCTAAGTCGCCGTCATCGTCAACATCAAAGAAACGAACTGCATCATGAGTCTTGGAAGAAATCGTCAATCCAGTCGGCAAACTGAAGTTTGCCACAGACCAACGCCCACTTTGGCCATCGCGATGAAGAATTCGGGTGTGATCGCCGAGCGCGACGAAGACTTCGCAATGACCATCACCATCGATGTCGCGAAGTTGAAGGTCAGTAATCGCATTATCAGAGACGTTTAACGGCGCGTTAACTACGTCGGCACGCCACGTTTGTTCTTCGGGCGAAAAAGATAGCGTCTTCATCTTCGCGTCGTCGACGAAGGCGATCGTTGCCATCGATCCATCAATAACTCCGAACGTTGGCAGCTGGCCGCGAAACAATGTTGTGAACTCGATCCATGCGTTTGCCTTAGGACGCCACCATCGAGTGTGCAGTTGTTTGTTTTCCGGATCGAATCTTACGACGTCTTGATAACCATCGTCGTCGATGTCGATCAGCCGAATATTGCTGACCGACTTGCCCGACTCGTCAGTTGAAGAACGAAGTGGATGACCACCGAGCAAGTGTTTTGTCAGACGTTCGTCACATTCTCGAAACGTCAAGAACTTGACGCGGCTGCCGTAATGAGTTGCTGCGTGGTCGATCAGTTCAACGACTTGATCCGAGCGAATCCAACCGTGCGGATGAAAAACTAAGTTGAATGTCCCCTTTTTTTGCACAACGACATCGAGCGCGGTTTTCAAATCGGCGACGGTTTTTGGATTGTTGGGCTGGTGAAGATTTTGCGCCTCCCAGTCGCTAGGCACAACGCAAGGAAACTCCCAACAGGTTCGTCCGATCACGTACGGATACGGATAGTTTTGAATCGTGTTTACGAAAGACGGAAACGGAACATACTTCTTGAACTTTGGTTGCCCGTCCGAATCAAAGACCAAGTCATGCGACAAATCGGGGTCTTTGTCGTTCGTGATGCAGAACACGGAACTGTCGATCGACAAGTGGTTTCCGTTGGGCGTCATCGATTCGAAGATTTCGTTCCAAAACCGAGGACTCGGCGTATTGAGCGAATCGCAGCACGGCATTCGAAAGGCAACGGGATGATTATCGGGAGCGTTCGCCAGCAAATCGACGCATCGATCATAAGTGCTTTTCGCCTTGGCAAAGTCGCTGTCACAAAGCAGCGGGCAGGGATGATCAATTGTGTGAATCTCAATCGATAGCCCTTCGCGTCGCCATGAAGTCAACTGTTCTTTCGTTTTCGCGTCGTCGAGATCGACGGTGTTGGTCATTATGCTAACCGGAGCTCGACCATCGATTTTCTTGAGCCGGTCGAGAATTAGCCGTAAAAAGTTTTCGTAACGTTGCGTGTCTCGCATGTCATCAATAGCGAGCACGACGACACAATCAACGCCTGGCTCTCCGCACCATTGCGGAGTCGTCAGCTTTGCGAAGTGTGTTGACACGTAATACGGATCGAGATGATCCAAATACGCAAGCCGATTAGTGTCTGCCGCTGCGACATTAGCGGCAACGCCTAGCGCCAGCAGATTCACTGCATAAGTTTTGAGGCTGGAACAGAACCGTCCAAAGGACGTGGGACTTGCATGACTGAATAGCATCTCAGACACTCCAAACGCTTATCACGTAACCAATTTGTGGTTCTTCATGATAGGCGATCCGGAATCAAGATGCGAAGCCCGATCGTGCCATGATGGCGCAAAGAAAAACCGCGAATCCAGGGGAAGATTCGCGGTTTGTGATCGAGCTCGATTTGAAACTCGAACAACGGGGATTTGGTGGTGGCCGTTAGCGGAAGGAAACCGTCGAGACCTTGGATTTTGGTCGTTGCGACACTTGCGTTTCCGGGTTCGCAGGATTCGCTGCAAGCGACGAAACGCGTTTCGGTCGGATGCGGAACGATGGAATGTTTTTCGCGATCTCAATTCCGTCGTTTGAAGTTGTTTCCTCTTCGGCCGCCGGTGCGGCACTATCGATGGAATCAGGAGTGTGTGTAGAAACGGTTTTCTCGAGTGGCAGAGTCTCAGCGTCGCCAGGTAGTACGACTGCGAGTCGATTACGACGTCGCGACGATTGCCGCTCTTCTGGTTCAGTAGGTTCTTGCGCTGGACTGTCTAAGTCAGCGTCAGTTCCCGTTTGACTAGTTGGCAATGTCAGCGAATGCGGCTGTTCAATTGCCGGCGTGACGAAATCCGACGTGCTGTCATCGATCGCTTGGCCGCCTTGCCCGGATGTTTCCAAGGGAGCTTCGATTTCCGCAGGAACGTTTGAGCGATAGTTCGGAATTGCGTCCGCTGGAATGACTGGAGCTAGGGCTGCACTGTCCTCATAGTCGGGTTCAACTGCATCCGATGGTGAAGCAGGCGAGATCAAGTCTTCAACCTCCGCCGGCGCGTCAGCCGGAGCCGCCTCGGTTGGTTGCCCAATGACGCTTCCCTGAATCGGAGCCACTACCTGGTCGTGAACGACAACTGGCTGTTCACACTCGCAGTCGATCGGACATTTAGGGCAGTCGGCTGGCCAGCGAGTCCAGCATGTGGGCTCGTAACCGTAGCACGGCGGTTCTTCCGGACAATAGCACTGGTCCTTTGGGATGATCCGTCCGGTCTTGTCGCTGTGGTAGTACGTTTTCACGTTTTCGTGCATGGCGAGCGAAACCGGGTTGTAGTGAAGTGCGTGATACACTTTTGCACAACCAGAGCTCGCGACACTTGTAAGTACGAGCAAACAGACTGAAGTCCAGTTCTGTCTAATTGTTCGAGCGTATTCCATGATGGGCTATTCCGCCGAGGGTATAAGTTCATGCCAAGATGCCAACCGGTCAGTAATTGGCTGTACTTAGCGTGTGTGGAATCTACTTACTCTTAAGTTCTTAACATCTTTCGCATCCGAATCGCTGGTCGCCAGCGATTAGATACCGTTGTTTCTTGGGTTACCGCCGCCTTGCAGAACCTTACCCGAAAGTCGAGTCGCGGTACCGGTTCCCAGGAGCGTGAATCCCATTAGGCGTTCCAGCGGTGCGGTGAGTTTTGCAATGTGCGTGTCGAAGGCGACAAGCTTGTCTTCAGCGATGAAGATTCGGTCGCCGGGCATCACTTGGTAGTTTGTTTCTGGTGAAGCCAACTTGGTAATCGCGTACCAGTCGACTGGCATGATTTGGACGCGGCATTTGTCGCTTGTTGGTCGAGCGATCCAGATCTTCTTCGATGAGACCTGTTCGAGACCTTGGATCTCGCTGATTGCGTCCAGCACGGTTTCGCTTCCGGTCACGGGTAGCTTGTAAACCGCATCGCCGAGGCCAGCACCTTCGAGAATGATGTAATATTTCTTGCTGTTGAACGCTTGAACGTTCAAAGAGATCTCTGGGCGGTCCAAGAACATCGACAGATGACCTTCGATCGCTTGCTTTGCTTCAGCGGTTGTCAAACCTACCAATGCAACGCTTCCATACGACCCGAGTGTGATCGATCCGTCAGGTTGAACAAGGAATTCGCCAAGGATCTGCTGCGACGCGGCCATCTGTGCCAATGACACAGCAACAATCGGCTGCTTCAAGTACTTCTTAAGGTGCGCCGTGATTTCTGCTTCTGCTTCTTCTGCGGTCATGCCCGCAACTTGCACAGCACCGTAGCGAACTCCAAGATTGACAACGCCACCGGGCTCGACAGCGTATGTGCCGAAAATTGGAGCTTCCTGCAGCGTGCCTTCTACCTGGATGTTGAGTACGTCCAGCGTTTTCAATCGATATGGCGGCTTCGGAACGATGTGAATGCCTTCAATCGTCACGATGTCGGGCGGCTCGATCACGTATTCCGGAAGAACAACTTTCGATAGCTCCTTGGGCATCTGTTCGTAAACAGGAGGCAAGTTTTCCGTCCCGAACGATGGCTCGTTCCGGTTGCCCGTTGCCTTTCATCCGGAAGAAACCGAAAGAATCGCGATCAGCAAGACAGAAGTTGCCTTAGAAATTCGTCCGTGAATTCGCATCATATTTCCAGCCGTGGTAATGCGTGCAGTTTCTCGTTCGCGAGACAAACGAGTCACGCAGTTATGTTGCCGTCCGTGGTCTCTGGCTCGTATCGGAAAACTCTCGCCGATTATCCGCTTGAGTTTCCGTGCTAGCCTGCGAACTTTTCTTGGTCGGTCACGCATCGAATCAGTTATGGCGATTCTTGCGGTTATCGACCCGATACCTTGCAGCCGAACACCGTGCCGCAGTGTGGGTAATCGGCCTGCGAGTAGAACTCTGGTTACGAATTTGACCAGTGATCCTGTTAGCTAAAATGCGAAGAGATTGCGGGCTCGCGTGCAGTGCTCCGCAGTTTGTCGTAGTGGAAGTTGCTAAACTTCCTACGCTCCAGGCGTCGTTACGCCAAGCATATTTCAGGGATCTTTAGCAAGATCCAC